>JAUWMJ010000214.1 GCA_030613225.1 Desulfobacterales bacterium | reverse complement strand
AGATCCCGGACTGCCTTGATGGATTCCTGAAGCGTTCTTGACATTTCTGAAACTCTTCGCCTGATCTCAGGTGGTGTAGTATGCTGATTATTAAAAAGCGTTTCAAAGCCGATTTTTACCGCGGAAAGCTCTTGCGCCACGCGGTCGTGCAGTTCACGGGAAATCATCTGACGCTCACTTTCCTGAGCCTTCATCAGGTCTTGGGTGAGGAGATGAATATGTTCCTCGGCCCGCTTTTGATCCGTAATATTTCTGGCAATCAGGATAAAGCTTTCAATTTCACCCGCATCATTTTTGAGAGGCACGCAGTAAGTATTCCAGTAACTTTCTCCTTCTATCCCCTTTGCCTTGGGGTGATGCATAATAGCCTGTTCAATTTTACTGGTTTCCCGGGCTCTTACGGTCGGACATCCTTCACAGGGCCTATCTCGGCCAATAAAAAGCTTATAACATGTCTGGCCTACTAGGTCTTCGGGAGACATATCAAGCCCAATGGCTGTTGCTTTATTGGCCCAAATGATTTTCATGTCTTTGTCAACATAACGAAGCCTGTCAATGGAGGCGTCAAGAATTGCCCCCTTCTGGGCTTCGCTCTCCCGCAGTGCTTTTTCGGCCCGCTTGTGCTCTGTGATGTCTATCGCTATCGAGCGACTTTCAATAATATTCCCATCATGATCCCTTACCGGTTCAACTAAAAGGCTTATCCAAATGGGATACCCGTCCTTATGTTTCATCTGCATCTCAACGCCTCGTATTGATTCTCCTTTCTTGAAACGTTTGAAAACCTCTTGGGCCTTGGATATTCCATGAGGATTATCAGCATAAAGGTCGAAAACCTTCATTCCCATTAAAGTATCTCTGTCATATCCGAGTAACTTCAAAGCCGCAGTGTTGCACCTCAAAATGGATCCATCCTCAGCGCTGACAGAGAAATATGCATTTGGTGCATTCTCGTATAGATCACGATATTGTTCTTTACTCTTCCCAAGCACCTCCTCCAACTCCTTGCGTCTAAGAGTTTCTTTCTCTAATTCTTTAACCTTTTGTTCCAATTCTTCATAGGTTGGTTTTTTAACCATTTGAAGATCCTCCAATTGAGAAAAATGAAAAGGCTCATAATCTGATATCCTTGAATACCGCATATGAGCCTTCATATATTACATAGGGCTTAATCCCTGGTTTTGGCTATATTTTATATTGATTTGATATTGTATTGCACTTTGATTTGCATAACATAAGGGAGGTATGACCGCAATTATTTTTATAAATGGGGAAGAGATCTGACACGGGTTAAGAATGGCAAATATTTATTCGGAAAAACACGACCATTTGATACCTTTTTACGATGATCGTCGAAATGTGATAACTTGCAAGTATCTATTATTACAATTAAAGAGATGCGATAATGATATCTCAAAAATTATTCCCCCTTAATTCCTGAAAGTCCTTACCATGACATGAAATCCATCAAATTGATAGATATCAAATTCGAAATGTAAATATCAAGTCCTGATTATTTTTCAGATATCCATTCCTTATCCCAAAATGTGAAGATGTCAGATTTGGTCGAATCTACAATTTGATAACTGCAAGGTTAAATCTTGGTCAATGCAAATAAATGAGTGTTTATATTTAGAACTCCCAGACCCCCTCAATTATTTAAAGAGTAATATCGCTCCGCATTCATCTTGGGATGCGACATCGAGGCGCGCCTTGCAACGGGTCAGCACCTGGCCGACTTCATTGACGGCTTTTTGGGGCGTATTGTTCGTTTTACTGAGATGAGCCAGCATGACATGCTTTGGACCGTCATGTTGAAGTTCATTTAAGAGGGTTTTAGATGCCTCGTTGGACAGGTGACCGGTTCTGCTTTTTATACGTTGCTTGACGGGCCTTGTGACTGGCCCCGGACTCTGAGCCGGATAAGCTGTCATTAAATATGGTCTAGTCCTGCATTGTAACCGGACTCGGGAAATCCGACCGTCCGGGATCGTAGGGGGGCTTGCGGAAACGTAGGCTATGGTGGAGGTTAAACGGGCACGGAAAGCAGAAACGCCAAAACAGCCAAGACGATATCTAAGGTCAAGCGCACCGTATTTCTATCCCGACCATAACACATACAGAGAAACCCCAAATCCCCCCAGCACTGTTGCGTTTTGATACTCCCAACACCGAGAAATTATAATAAATCTTTGTATTTCAACCCTCCAACTTTTTATTGATTTTTTCTTATAATTCAACTATAAAAAAACAATAATAAATCCATCTTTCGGGTTCCAATAAATAACCTTTATTCAATCATTGCACTCGTGTTGGGCGTCAACCTTACAACCAAACAATAGAATTTTAATACCGATTTGGCGATTGCGGAGCAGTATTGATCTATATGTTAATAATTACATTACATAACAGTATCTTAAATGTATTTTGCACATTCGCTGCAGTTTTAATCGAGCTCATTCAAGGTCAATCGAGTTTCGCACTTGGCTTTTTTGAGTAACCATATTGCACTTTTCACCTTTTTTCTCAATTACCCGGCAAAAAGGAGGATATCATGACTGTAAAAATCTTACTTGAAAGGAAATTCAAAGAAGATCCCAGTTTGGAAGAAATACAAAATATTAACGAACTGAGAATCGGTGCAATGCAGCGGAAAGGATATGTTAGCGGAGAGACTTTAGTCGATTTAAATGATCACCGAAGAATTATTGTAATATCTGTCTGGGCAAACAAAGCAGGATGGGAAGCATGGGTGAATTCGGATGAGAGGCGAAAGCTTGAGGCCAACCTCGATAAAAACCTGAAACAGCCCCCTATAATCCGATCCTTTATGTTAGGTGCCGATTATCTGGGAGGGGTTTTTGAAGAAGTTGTGCACGACTCGGAAACTAAAAAATAGATTAAGAAAGGTCAACCCCGGTCTTTTGAACCACTTCAAGGGTGTTCGACGGGTGGTGTTGCGTGTGTGCAGAGCAGAGAGCAGACAACGACATTCTTTCCGGAGATAACCTAACCGGCCTGATAGCACTATTGGTGTACCTGAATGATGCGGATGAGTTCAATGCATTATCATTTATCAAGCCGTTTTTGTTTCTGAATTTGATACATGATACATCAGTGGCTGATAAACTGTCTGGGACCTGTTGAGATAACGTATGGGATATCACTTCCAGGTGAGGCCATACTCTCGTTCCATAACCATGGCAGTGACCCCAAGTTCAGCTATATCCCATATACGTTGGAGATACACCAGGTTATGGAGTCGTTATAAAACCTGTGGTATATAGCAGATTACACGAATTTGTGTAAATTTGTGGTACCTTGGAGCTATCTGAAAGCTTAACGTTCCACGTGAGCTGCCTACAACCAGCAAGCGAAGCGCCGCTGGTTGTCGGTCAGTTCGACGTGGTTGGTTAGACCGCATTGTCGTTATTTGCCTGTGCGGCATACGTGTATTTTGGTAAATGAAATGTTATTCCAAAGCCAGCATTCCGCTATCGATCTGATTTTTTAATTCTTCAAGGAGCATCGATAATTCTTTTTCTCTTTGCGCTTTAAACGTTGCCCATAATTCCCGGCCGGATTTACTATTTTCCGCGTCGAGTATATAAGTGTCATACCGGTAAAGGCTTTTTGATACTATTGTGATAGTTTCCAATAGATTATAATTAACATTTTTTAACATGGTGTCCCCCCTTATTTTCTTTTAAGTATGTCATTTGATATTATTCGGCCCTTATCTGTGTGTTGCGTATGCCGCACCCAATAAAACCCGCTTTTAAAGATAGGAAATGAATCAAGGTAGAACGCCCAGTAAGACTGTAACCTGTGTTAGGTGGTTTTCTGCTCAAGGTCAGGTGGAACTCTTAGATATTAGAGGAATAGCTTAGGTATCGCTGCAATGGGAAGTTTGCGCTTCTGGGGTAAAATAAGCGTTCTAATCAAATTTAAAATATCAGAGATGGTTATGGTTGTCAAGAGGGAACTGGTTCGATTCGAGGGTTAACCACCGCTACGGCGTGGGAAAAGGATATCAGATGCACAATAGTCGTAGCATTCCCTTGATGAACTCAATATATCAGCTGCTGTATGCACTATAAAGTTTGGGTTTTTTTTCTTTTTTGGCTTCGTATAATGTATCCATCAAAGCTTGACGTTGATGTTCAACATATTTGAGATTTTCTCTTATATCATTCAACCTGCTCATATTTTCACCCTCATGCAAAAATCCAATGCCGGTGGATAGTAGAACAATTTTCGGAATTATCTACCTTAGCCTGAATCTGGCAAATAGTTTTCCGGATTACTCTTACCAGAAAACCAAATATCAGCAGCCTACAGATAAATTGAGACTATCAAATAAAAGTCGGGCTTGTCAAAACCTGTGTTAACTTGCCAGTATTCAAAATCTATTGTTATTACAGATATCGTTTAATGTTCATTATCAAGTCAAGTGCTTATCCATTGATTGGATATTTTATGAAAAAGTCACGAATTCACCTATCAATAGATCAAATATTGTCAGTAATTTCCGGTTAAGTTTTTGCATCAACTTTTTGTAATTGTAGTTCTTTAAAATTTGAATCAGGCGGCTTATCGAAAATGTCAGCGCGTAATTCATTTTGGATTTTTATGCGTAATTGACGAACGCGTTTGATGAAAACTCTCTCGTTGAATTGACGATAACAATAAATCGCCAACAACAAATAGGTGATCAGACCGGCCAGAATTTGCACCATCAACCCATGTTCACTTCTGGCGATTAAGTGATACACATTCAGATGCCTTTTCCACCAAGCGAAAAAGTTTTCGATGTCCCAACGAAGCTTATGAGTCTTTCGGGACATCATAAATAAGTAAATTAAATATGTCTAAAAGATAATTATTTACTTTATTATGGACGTCCCAAAGTATTGCCATACTATATATAAAAATGAAATCATATTGCAAGTTATTTTGTTTTTTAAAGACGTCCCGGTTAGTTCCCAATGATTAAATCAATAGCTATCTAATCCAACTGAATTCATTGGATTTTAAACCGGACACTACTGTCCCGTAACATATGCAAAAAACGGCCGGATGCTGCTCAACTGGCTGGTCAATACATACGTTCCTGGGAAAAAAGGCAACTTGAAGCCAAAAAAAAGGTGACTTCAGGCATTATGTCGCCTGCCATCTGTTTTTCAAGAAAAATCAGTGTAGGTGCACTGGAAGTTGCAGATATCCTGGCAGAAAAGATCGGATATCGCGTGGCTGACCGGGAAGTAATAGAACATATCGCCAACAATGCAAATTTGAGAAAAAAATCGTAGACTTTTTCGATGAGCGTTATCCAGGAAAGATGAACGAATTATCCGCATTGCTTTTTAGAGAAATATTTTTTATTATGAATGATTACGTAAGGTATCTGTTCAGTGCTATCTATGCTGTCGCCGATTCGGAACCGACCATTTTTGTCGGCAGGGGCGCACATCTTATTTTGCCGCGGGATTTGGTGCTGGCTGTTAGATTTATTTGTTTACGGTCTTACCGGGTGAAGCGTCTGGCGAAGATTTTGAAAGTGGAAGAAGAGATAGCCGATAAAAAAGTGGATGGAGTCGATAAGGGGCAAAGAGACTTTTTTAAAAAAGTTTTCAGCAAAAAGGATTTGACACCATACGAATTCGATATAGTAATAAATGTTGACTTTATTACACAGCCAAAGTGGGCTGCTGAGGTTGTTTATCAGGCTTTCAAGGAGCAGTTTAAGGGCTTTGACGCCGGCACATAATGCTCATCTGTAAAGGGTGGGGAAACTGTTGGGAGATTAAAATAAAGATCATATAAAGGAGGGAATATGACTATTAAAAAAATTGCATGTTGTACTGATTTTTCGGAAAATGCCAAAGAGGCTGTTATAACGGCCATCGAAATGGCAGGGAAATACAAGGCTCGACTTTCCATTATCCATATACTGCCGCCTGTCGTAAATCCTATATTAC
>JAUWMJ010000060.1 GCA_030613225.1 Desulfobacterales bacterium | reverse complement strand
GCGAAGATATGTGCTGAGATCTTGATGCATAAGGATTTGCAAAAACCGCAGGTGCCCCGCAGGAAATGCCCTTGGGGTGCATACCCGTGGATATGTCGAGGATTTTTGCAAAGCCTTTATGCGCAAGAGATCAGCGCAGATCGAGTAAAAAATCGCTCAATTTAGGTTTAATAACAGTTAGAAGTCGGAAGGTCAAGGCAAAGATTTTCAGTAAGAAACAAAAAAGCAAATATTTTCATTGTCTTTGCTAATTTTCAACAAACGATTTTATAAATTTTTCATGATTCTTAGTTAATTTTTTAAATTTAAAACCAATTCCATTTTGGCCGATCCATGTGACTATACATGTTAAGGTGAGAGGCTTCGGGTAGTTGGGTAGCGAAAAGGCAACTTTAATTTTTTCTCCGACAGGAAGTAATTCACCAGTTTCTATAAAGACTCCAACAGTGCTGATATCGAGAATATGACCTTTGAAAGAACTGTTTTGAAAAGAACAATCAACACGGATCAGACATGCTTTACGGGTATGCCCACGCATTAAGACCTCATTTTCGTCTAAGCTGACAGTTCTCACAGGCATTTCATCTACAGGCAATTTTTCCAGCTCTTCCAGTAAAATATGTTGCTGATAATCCGACATATCTATTATTAACTTAAACAAATGATTTGTAATGTTATTTTTAAGCAATTGTTTTAAGAGGATTAGTTGTCGGTCTTCGGACAGAGCATTAACTATATTGAACAAACGTGAGATTAGACTGTTTTTATTTAATTGCTCATTTGAAGCAGTCATTTAGCAACTCCTTGTTGTACCCGGATGCATTCTACATTTGCTTCGAAAGGGGACGTTTTGAAATTGGCTCGTTAAGATTTATTTACTTAAGCAGGATAACTACTCTGCTACCCTCTATGTTAATCACCGAAAGCTTTTTTCCCTGAAAAGACTTTCCGTCAACAGCCTCGCTAAAAGAATCCGCATTCCCTTTATATAAAACGGTAAGCTTGAGCAGACCCTTTCCAAAGCTGCGCTTAATAACGGAAACAACATTAGAAATATTTCCCAGAATCTGCCTGATAGCCTTTTGCGTTTTGAAATTTTCAACCTGCTTTATAGTCACATCAAGTGGTATGCCATTATTTATAGCATTCTGAAAGGAGGAGATAATAACTTCAAAGAACTCCTGGTCCATCAGCTTTTTTCCAGCTTTTTTTGCCGCAAGGTCCCGGGCTACATCTTCTGAAATATGAGCGGCAGCGCTATGTGTTGACTTTGATGCAATGATTTTTCCATTAGAGCAATTTACAGCTTTGGCTGTAATGCCGGCCTGGCCAGACACCAGGCCTGATTCCTTTAGAAGGGCGTTACTACCAAGGCTTTTGGTTACCTTTCCAATCAGTATAAAATCCGCTCCGTTTGACACACCTATTTTAGCTGCTGCGGCTGGATCACCTTCTGCTGCACGCCTGATTAGTTGATCATTTTTTTTCATCAGTGCGGCAACAGTCGCTGGATCAACTAGGTCGAACCCTTTTTGAGTCAAATAGTCGATAATCGCACTTTCTGCATTTTTACCGTTTTTTTCCCGTATAACGACCATAATACGAGGCTTGTCCATCGATTCCAGGAGGATTTTCAATGCTGCAAGATCAGCCTTAATGCTTGCAAGGGAAACCACGGCCCGAATTTTTACATAGAATGTGTTGTCAGATTTTCTCTCCTGATGTAAAATATCATATTTTTTTACTGAGCCCACTGTCCTGGTAAGGATGACATCTTTCATGAGCTCAAAATTTTTTATTTCAGTCTGTGAATAAAGGATTGTGCCGATACCGATTTCAACAGCTTCCCGCTTTGCTTTAAGGAGGGCATCCTTTTTAGATATACCAAAACCGTCTGATTCAACAATAATATCCCCATCGGGTGTTTCCGCACAAAGAGGCATGGAAAACAGGCCTATAAGAAGGATCGGTAAAAATACCGCAACTTTAAATTTCATAATTTCCTCCCTGCTGCTTAGGGTTCACATAAAAATAATTTCGCAATTTCAGGTGTTGAGGCGCCCGGCCGGCAAGGCGCGAAAAAGCATGAATATCAAGCATATTCCGAAGTTTCGCAACGCAGTCAGGCGGGATGCATCGACGTCTAAACTCAGAAGGGATGCATCGGCGCCTGAAATGTGAAATTATTTTTTCAAAGGTCTCGAATCCATGGGGGATGGATCGGCTCATCAAAATTCGAAGTTATTTTTGCGCGAGTCCTTGTTCATGGATTTGAATATTTATCTGGTGGGCGGTACTGGGTTTGAACCAGTGACTTCCACCGTGTGAACGTGTACGAGCCCAACCAACCGTTTTTTATCTATATAGTTAATGTTGTATCATTCTATTTGATATTAGCGGGTTAGTCAAGATTGAATTTTATATATTTATATTTTATTGTTTGCTATTATCTGCTATTATAAAAAAAATGGTGACCAACCGGCAACCAGTAAAAATAGCTTTTTGAGTTTTCCGGGATAGGGCGAGCTACCCGAAAGGCGGTTTTCCTTGAACCGCTTTCCCGGAATTATTTTCAGGGCCGCGAAAGGAGGCGGAAAATGACCGACAATATATTTAAGACTTTTAATGAAATTGCAGACTGGCTTTCCAATTGGCGACCAGGTGGCAGAAAAGACCTTGTTGACGTTGCGCAAATTTTAAGAGATCCGGTTTGGAAACAGAAAAGAATCTATTCAACAGCCGTTTTTGTAGAGTTTACTCTTTACCTTGATCTGGAACAAATGTCGACCGACCTATCATTTAGTGAAAGGAGAGAAAAGTCCGAGAAAATTTTGTTAGATATTTTGGAAGATGATATTCCCCTTTATCCACCTCTTGAACATCCACTAAACGAAAATTTTGACAAATTTGGAAATGGAAAAGCTTATCCTCTTTGGAATGAAATTTTCGCCGAATTATTAGCTGAAGACTATTATATTCAGCAAACTAAAATCGGTTTACAACATCACTTGTGGGCCGTGCACCTGTTCTATTCGGATATAATCAAACGCTTAAATAAAATTTCTCTGTCTCTTCTGTTTCGCATTGATTTGGCATTTGCACTGGCAACCGGCAACGCCTGTTCGGAAATGAGAGGAATTCAAATTAGGGGCACGCGGGAAGGGGACCGCACGTTCAAATCTAATAAGACACCAAAGCATTCTAAAAAAAAGCAACATTCGCTTGATGGGTTTTACCTGGTAGACAGCGAAGTTCGCTCTAAAATAGGACATTATGTTCTCGCCGGAAGGATAGAAAAAAAGTTGTTGAAGACAGGCGTACCTAAAAAAGAAATGCCGAGCCAGGAAACCATTGTACGCTCTATAAGGGGCGATAAACGTATAAATCCTATCCTCAAAACGTAACGGTTGAGGATAGATATTTACTTTTATCCTCAAAACGTTACGTTGTGCGGATAAAACACCTTTTTTATTCTTGCAGCGTCTTTTTGTAAGCATTATTTTTATAGCCATAACTCAGTCATCTTTGAGTTATGGCTTTTTTTTTACTTATAAAAGGAGATTATTAAACATGGAAATACCAAAATTATCTATCGATCAGCTCGCGGAAAAACTTAATGTTCCTAAAACCTGGATTTATAGCCGTACCCGGATAAAAGGGCCTGAGGCTATTCCATGTCTCAGGGTCGGGAAATATATCAGGTTTTCAGAAGAGGAAGTTTTTGACTGGTTAAAGGCCCAGCAAAACTAAAATGCAGCGCGGATACATAAAACTTTGGAGAAAGATCATGGATTCAGAAATATTTGCGAATCCAGCACTCTTTAAATTATGGGCTCTTTGCTTAATGAAGGCAACCCATGAAGATATCTTTATTTCGATTGATGGCGCTGTAAAACCGATCAAACTTAATCCGGGACAATTTGTTACAGGTAGGCATGCTTTACACAAAGAATATTATCCTAAACGCACGGCTACCATGAAGTCGCCCTTAACTTTATGGCGCTGGCTTAAAATTTTAGAAAACATGCAAATTCTGAACATCAAAGCTTATAGTAAATTTTCTTTAATATCAGTAACTAATTGGAATCAGTACCAACAAAATGAACAACAGATGAACAACAGACGAACAACAGATGAACATCAGATGAACACAAACAAGAACAATAAGAACAATAAGCACCATAAGAAGAGAGTTATCCCAGACATTTTTTTATTAACACAGAACTTAAAAAAATATGCTCTTGATAAGGGCCTTTATGAAAATGAGATTGATGGAATATTTGAACACTTCAAAAATCATCATGCAGCAAAGGGATCCTTATTCGTTGACTGGGACCGCGCCTGGTTCCTTTGGGTCAGGAACGAGTTAAAATTCAATCCTGAGAAATACAAGATAAAAGATGATTATGATCCTGTTAAAAACCAAGCGCCGTTGGAGGAAATCCTGTCATGAACCTTCCCCCACAGAATATTGAGTTTGAGGAAAGTGTTTTGTCCGGATGTTTACTATTCCCGGAAATATGCGAAGAGGTTTTAGATTCTCTGACAAGTTATGATTTTTACAGATCCGCACACCAGGAAGTGTTTAAAGTGATTCAGGATTTGAGATTTAATAACAAGCCCGTTGATCTGTTAACAGTAAATGAGCAGTTACGACAAACAGGAAAATTAGATAAAATCGGCGGAGCTGCTTATCTCAGCAAAATAACTTCCCAGCCAATACCCACTGAACCGGAATACTATTGCGAAAAATTAAAGGCCTGCAGCTTGCTCCGAAACTGCATAAACCTTTGCAGCCGTACAATGCAGCAAT
The DNA here is from genome assembly GCA_030613225.1 of Desulfobacterales bacterium. The sequence goes on along the minus strand of JAUWMJ010000060.1, from coordinate 5,787 downwards.
GCTATTCGGCCAACGGAGATTTTCTAAAAATCTTAGATGAATTTCAGCGCAAAAGCCTGTCTTTAGAACTTGAGGAAAAAAGTTCTTACAAAAATATGAAAGAGCTTGTTGTGGAGGCTGAAGACCGCCACGAGTTTATATTTCGAGAAAGAAAAAATATTACAGGCGTTCCTACAGGGTTTAAAGACCTCGATCACATCACTTGCGGCTTTCAGAATTCAGATCTTATAATTTTAGCAGCGAGGCCGTCTATGGGAAAGTCGGCATTAGCGCTAAACTTCTCTACAAATATGGCAAGGCAAGGGGTTGCTAATGCAATATTTAGTCTAGAGATGGGCCGGGCGCAGCTTTATGACAGGATACTTTCAGGGGAGAGCGGTATAAATTCAATCAAATTTCGAAATGGTCATTTCACCCGGGATGAATGGATATTAAAAAATGAAACATCGGGCCGGTTGTATAATTTACCCATTTTTATTGAAGATGAGGACTGTTTCACCTTCATGGAAATATCCCGGAAAGCGCGAAGGTTGAAGAAAAAAGAAAATATCAAAGCGATTATAATCGATTATTTACAATTAATTACAGGGGATATTTCAAAACCAAAAACATATGAGATCGCTGGCATTACCAGGGGTTTTAAGCAACTGGCAAAAGAACTTAATTTGCCTATTATTTTGTTAAGTCAACTCAATCGCGAATGTGAAAAACGTACAGACGATAAAAGGCCTATGCTTTCAGACTTAAAAGATTCAGGGAGCATAGAGCAGGATGCCGATCTGGTCATGTTCTTATATCGGCATGAAATGTATATTCGGAAAAAATATGAAAACAACATCCCGACAGAGGATTTTAAAAAATGGCAAGGTAAGGCTGAATTAAATGTTGCGAAGCAGAGAATGGGGCCTACCAGGCGAATAAATTTAATCTGGTTCTCAAAAATAACAACCTTCCAAGATGCTTATAATGAAAAAGATAGAAACGAAACAATTCCCATCTGAGGAACCTGGGATTATGAAATTTTTAAAAACCGTATCTAAGAAGAATGATTTATCTTCTTTCGGGCGCAAATTTGCTAAAACTCGAAAAATTTCTTTCAGTCGCATATGGCGGAAAGTCACGGCTATCAAGGAAACTAAAAAACGATAATCGTTTATTATCGAAGCGTACAAAACGGCAAAAACTGGAAAAATCTTGACATGAGAATTTTTAAAAAATATTATGAATTTGCTTTTAACCGCTCAAAAGCTTGGTCGCTTGCGAGCTGGAAGAAAGCTTTATATGTCGCCTTGAAGGTTCAATGGTCTGGAAACCCGCGAACTGAAAAGGCTAAACATCCTCAGCCTATTTTCTTGGTAAGAAATAGGTTAAGAATGAGCTCTGGAAAGCTCTGGCTTTTTTGCATTTTAACAACGTTTGTCCCCTTGTGGTCACTTGACGTCAAGTGTCAGCAAGTGCCGGCGCCCGTTTGGGCACTATTCGGACAAGCTTAACGTGCTGATATCCCAGAGCTTTTTTATTTGGGAAATGGCAAAGAAGGATTTTTAAAATGAACGATGAACGAAAAGAAGAGTACAGAATCAAAGAGATTATAGCCCTCGGCAAACATCGCGGCTTTTTAACAGAAGCGGCGGCGGCTGTGAATGATGAAACATCGGTGGAGGCTTTCAGAAACTTCATACTTTCCAAAGTTTCCACGCCTAAACCTGTTGGGGAAACAAGTCCTGAACTGGGGCTAAGCCCAAGGGAAGCGGATAGCTATTCGATGCGAAAAGCAATCTTGTTCATGTCAAACCCATCTAACCCGGCTTATCTTAAAGATGCCGCCTTTGAAAGAGAGGTTTCAGATGAGTTCGGGAAGCTTACGAAACACGCAGCCCGAGGCTTGTTTGTACCCCCAGACGTGTTAAAGCGTGACCTGACTGTCGGAACGGATGCAGCCGGCGGTCATCTTGTCGGTACCGAGATCCTGCCACAGTCCTTTATCGAAAGTCTCCACAATAAAGCGGTGCTTATGGCAGCAGGCGCAACTATAATTGACGACTTAATCGGGGACGTAGCGATCCCGAAACAGTCAGGCGGTGCAGTCGCTTATTGGCTTGCTGAGGGTGATAGCATCACAGAAAGTCAGCAAACGTTCGCCCAGCTTGTATTATCACCTAAGACGCTTGGGGGTATGACAGAGTACTCGCGCAAGCTGGTTATACAGTCGTCTATATCGGTTGAAAATTTTATCCGAAACGACCTTGCAAGAGTATTGGCCATCGCTCTGGACACCGCAGGCCTGCATGGTACCGGTTCGAACAATCAGCCCACAGGCATTGCAGCCACTTCTGGTATAGGCAGTGTTGCAGGCGGAACGAACGGAGCCGCTCCTGTCGACGATGATATCATTGATCTGGAAACCGAAGTTGCCCAGGATAATGCAGATGTTGGGAATTTAAATTATATCACAAACACTAAGGTTCGTGGAAAGCTGAAAAAAACCTTTATTTCCGAAACCCATGGGGATCGCCGTGTTTGGGACAATAGATCAGCGGCAACGCCTCTTAATGGGCATAAAGCTCTTGTTACAAATTCGGTATCTTCAACGCTAACAAAGGGCACGGCAAGCGGTGTTTGCAGCGGTGTCTTTTTCGGCAATTGGGCAGACCTTATCATAGCCCTCTGGTCTGGCATCGATCTTCTGGTCGATCCATACTCTGGAAGCGCGAGCGGCAAGATTCGGGTCACGGCTTTCCAGAGTGCAGATATCGGTGTTCGGCACGCGGAAAGTTTTGCGGCAATGTTGGATGCACTGACATAGTAGCAATAACGTTTGGGCGGAAAGGCGTCTTAGTGAATGGTTCCGCAGGGGTTTTTGTTTTTTTCTTTCCCCGCATGACCACATTCACCAACCGATAGGGATCGACCAACCTGGCCGTTGGTTCGTAGGGTCAGGGATTCCCTGTAAGCCTGGGCTGGCCTTGGACGGCTTAGCCCAGGTGTGGGGGGATGATATCCCTTAAGAATGAACATTGACATCGAACAGTTCTATTTCGCTGACGCTTAGAAGGCCAGCCTATTAGCGGTCAATGATTACTGCTATATAAATTGCCCGTACCAGGAAGCCGGGGTAATAAATACCCCCCATCATCAATAGGGGGGTGTGCGGGTCCTTCTGGCGCACTTATTGTGCGGGTAACGTAGAATTGCGGTCTTCACGCAGAAATGACTTTTTTCAAAAGGGACACCATCACCACAAGTAAATGAAGGAAAGCAGATATGGATATTTCTTTTAATAAAATGGCCGAATTTTCAGGACAGACCCGACGGACTGTAAAGCGTAAGGTTCTGGCCTCTAATTTAAAACCTGCTGGAAAGGGCACTGGTGGCAACTGGGTCTGGAATTCAAAGGAAGCCCTACCCTTGCTTTATAAAATAGAAAAACCGGATAAACCTGACCGGTCTCTTGATTTTTCTGAAGAAAATACCAGGCTTATTTCTGAGCGAGCGGATGCCCAGGCTTTAAAAAATGCAAAACTACGCAAGAGGCTGATCCCGGCATCCGAGGTTGATAAAACTTGGGAACGTATCGTTTCCGCTATAACTACGGAATTACTGAAACTGCCTGGCCGTTTTTCCGAACGATTCAAAACAACATCGACGGCGAGTGATCGCAGGGCATTCATGGAGGCGGAAGTAAAGAAAAGCCTGACTTTTTTGGCGGATCAAGGTGCGTCAAACAGAGTGTAAATATTATCGGAAGTGCCTGGCATCGGCTGCAAAAAAAACTTGAAAGATTTTGATTGTTTGAATTGCAGCCGGTTTGTTTTGTGGGATTACCATCAAGAAACGGAATTCACGGAGTATTTTTTATTGTTGTGGGCATTGTTTAAGCCTAAAATGTATCATATGTTCAAAAACAAAAACAAGGATTGACAAATGTAAAGAACAATTGTATCATAGGTTCACTTAAAATTAATAACCGGGAGGATCACCGTTATGATCTATTTTTTATTTAAAACAAATCTTAAAATTAAAACCGCTCTGGAGTTTGGTATCGGCAACGACCAAAAAGGCTTGTTATTAAGCCTTAAGTGCTCCAGGGCGGTTTTTTATTTTAAAGGAGGTCTGACATGATTTGTAAAGACAACATTAAACGCAAAGACTTTTCGATTGACCTATCAGATTTAATTAACAAGTTAGGGGTGATTTCATTATTAGTGGAACAGGTGGCACAAGGTGATATCTATATTCCAAACTATCAGTACAAAGGCAGTTATTCAGAAGAAAAGGAAGATAACAACAATACCCCCATTTGGGGTGCTATAAGCTTTATGGATGAAGTGATAAAAGATCTGAAAGTTATAGAAAACGCATTATATCCAGCGTGATGCATGTGGCAAGAGGATTCAATAATTGAGCCCGGGAAGCTGGATCCTTCCGGTATCAAGCAAACCGGGCGCATTTATCCTTTCCCTCAGCTGGGACTAAAATAAAATAATGAAAGGAGGGGGTTTAATGGCTTGCGTAACCAAAAGAAAGGGCAAATGGGCCGTTGATTTTTATGACCAACATGGTCGGCGGCGTTTAAAGGTGCTACCTAAAAAAGCAAATAAAACCCAAGCGAAAAAGCTTTTAAGAGAAATCGAGGATCAGGTTGACAGAAGGGCGTTTATTCCAACAAAGAACATCCCTCTGTTTTCGGAAGTTGCAAAAGACTGGCTTGAACATAAAAAGCAGAACCTCCGGGAATCAACATGGGATGTTTATAAGGGTCATACCGTCAAACACTTCCATGATCTTGACAGCCTGAGGATTAACCGGATCTCCGTGGCAAGAATTGAAAAATATATTACGAGCAGGCAAAAACAGGGCATGAACATTTTAACCCTAAGAAAGATACTTGTGTCTTTAGGTCAAATAATGGCTTATGCCGTCCGGCACAGGTATATTGATTATAATCCGGTCAGGGATGCCGAAAGGCCCCGGGGCCAGGGCGGGGAGAAAAGGAAAAAGATACGAATACTGACCATTGAGGAAATAAATAACCTTTTAGAAGCGGTGACGAATCGGAAATATCGCACTTTGTTTTTACTGGCGATTATGAGCGGCGCCCGGCAAGGTGAACTTTTAGGCCTGAAATGGCCCGATGTCGATTGGGATAATAGTCAAATTCACATTCAAAGGACTTACAACCATCAAATGTTCTTTGATGTAAAAACGGGCACTTCAAGGCGTAAAATCGATATAGGGCCAAAAGTAATAACCAGGTTAAAAAAGTGGAAGCTGGCTTGTCCTGTATGTGAACTCGATCTTGTATTTCCAAATCAGGCCGGAAAGCCTATTAATCATAACAATTTGGTTAGCCGACACTTTAACCCCGCTTTAAAGGCCGCTAAGATACCCAAAATACGATTTCATGATATGCGGCATACCTTTGCAAGCCTTTTGATTGAACAGGGCGAAAACATCAAATACATACAGTCTCAATTGGGACATTCAACCCCATCTGTGACTTGGAATGTGTATGCTCACTTGATAAAACCGGTAAATCAGGAAGCCGCCTGCAGGTTGGAAAATGCAGTTTTTGAAACAAATGGTGACCAAATGGCAACCAAAACACAAAAAAGGGATTCGGCATTAACCGTAACCCCTTGATTATATTGGTGGGCGGTACTGGGTTTGAACCAGTGACTTCCACCGTGTGAAGGTGGCACTCTCCCGCTGAGTTAACCGCCCGTTATTATATATGATCTACCCGATGTTTTAATTCTTTGCCGACTTTGAAAAATGGAAGTTTTT
>JAUWMJ010000294.1 GCA_030613225.1 Desulfobacterales bacterium | reverse complement strand
TCCGTAAGCATATACTGAATATACTTGAGCTGGTCATTGCGAGACAGTTCATGTTTGGAAAAAGTTTGCAGGAAAAGTTTCAGCGAGGTAACCGGAGTTTTAAGCTCGTGTGTGAAATTATTGATAAAATTATGCTGCAATCTATAAAGCTGCAATGTTTTTTGATTATAAACAAAGATGGTAAATATTCCCATCAGGATTATTCCCACAAGAATTGAAAGAACCATTATAACAATCCATGTCTGTGGCTCTAAAACCTGGCTGGAATCCAGGTTGAATTTTTTAACAACCGACTTGAGCCCTGTAGAAACCTCAACATACCAGTATATATACAAGAAAAGGGAAGTAACCAGAGCTACGATTGATAAAACAAAAATAAAGATTGGATGGAAAAACCATTTTGTATTGTTCATAACAGGATAAATATAACAAACCGGTCAAATTTAACAACCATTTATATTCGTAACCTGTTTTATCAAATCTATTTGTAAAACTTTTGTAAAACCAAAGTTAAAGCATGTACTTTATATAACTTTTGCATTATCATTTAACGTTCAAACAAAGTAAACATACTCGATGTTCGTAACTGCTTACTTGTTGCCCGGTTTTTTTTACCCGGAAACCGGTATCGAGCATCCAGTATCGAGTATCCAGTATCGAGCATCCAGTATCAAGAAACCAGTAAAAATTTGGAAAACAACATATGAAACTACCTGTACTTAAAATAGGCGATTTAGAAGCAAGAGTACCGATAATTCAAGGTGGCATGTCAGTTGGAATTTCTCTTTCAGGACTTGCCTCGGCAGTTGCCAATGAAGATGGTATCGGTGTCATTGGAACCGCATTAATAGGTATGAGAGAGCCTGATTACCGTTCAAATTACCTGGAAGCCAATATCAGGGGAATGAAAAAGGAAATCAGGAAAACCAGACAAATGAGCGACGGTATTATCGGTGTTAATATCATGGTGGTGTTGACAAATTATGCCGATACCGTACGAACTGCCATTGAGGAGAGAGTTGATATTATATTCGCAGGTGCAGGACTCCCCCTTGATATGCCGGGGTATCTTAAAGAAGATTCCTGCACAAAGCTCGTTCCAATCATATCATCAGGCAGGGCGGCCAATCTGATATGTAAAAAGTGGCTGTCAAAGTATGATTATCTGCCGGATGCTTTTGTAGTGGAAGGTCCCATGGCCGGCGGGCATATCGGCTTTAAGCTTGACCAGATTGATGATTCTGCGTTTTCCCTTGAAAACCTGGTGCCTGAAGTTATTGAGGCGGTTAAACCTTTTGAAGATGAACATGATAAAAATATTCCGGTAATAGCGGCAGGTGGAATTTATACCCCGGAGGATATCGAAAAATTCATAAAGATGGGAGCTGCAGGCGTCCAATTGGGAACGCGTTTTGTTGCCACCCATGAATGTGATGCGAATATAAGGTTCAAGCAGGCATATCTTGAGTCCAAAGAAGAAGATATGGCAATTATTCAAAGCCCTGTCGGCCTTCCGGGCAGAGCTGTTAACAATAAATTCCTTGAGGATGTTACACAGGGGAAGAAAAAGCCATTTAAGTGCCCGTATCACTGCATTAAGTCATGTGAGTACCAAAAAAGCCCTTACTGTATTGCATTTGCTCTGTTAAATGCCCAGAGAGGCAATATGAAACACGGTTATGCATTTGCCGGTAAAAATGCCCACAGGATAGACAAAATTGTTTCAGTCAAAGAGCTTATTTCATCCCTGCTAAAAGGCCACGAACTCTCCTCAATCCAGCAGCCGCTGCTGAAAAAAGCGGTATGAATTTATTAAAAAATCCGGTAATGAAAGAATGTCTATTTTCATCAAAGTGTTATGCTCTCTTGCCCTTATCGCTGCAATTATGCATTTCTTTTTTAAACTTATAAGATATTTATACAAAAGAAATGAAATTCCTCTATTACTAAACCCTTTATTCTCTCGTTGAAATATTTCTTGCCTGCAAGTTGTAAAACAGGTTAAAATCACCCTGTTCTCCCTTTAATTTCTTTAAACTATGAAAATAATAGCACACAGAGGTAATCATGATGCCGGGCTTGCACCGGAAAATACGGTAGAAGCCGTTAAGCACGCCTGGGATTTAAATGTTGACGGCGTTGAGATAGATGTTCATCTGACAAAGGACAGGCGGATTGCAGTTATCCACGATTTTTGGACCGGCAAATTAACAAATAACTCCCTGTCTGTGGGTGAGAGTACTTTAAAAGAACTTAAAGAATTGAGTGTAACAGGAAGAAAGAAAAATCACCCCCTTTATAAATTCCGGATTCCCTGTCTTGAAGAGGTATTGATTACCGTTTTGCCAGGCAAAACACTATTTATAGAAATCAAACACAACTCCGATCCTTCCGGTGAAATTATCAGTATCCTTAACAATTTGTTGAATCAATATAATATCCGTAGCAGGCAGATCGTTTTTATCGGGTTTATTGAAAATCAGGTTGAATTTGAGAAAATGAAGAAAGTAAAGAAGGTGTTCACAGAGTATAGAGTTTTTCCGACATTTAATCTTAAAAAAACGAAAAGTCCTGATGAGATCATCGAAAGAGCGCTTGTAATGGGGGCGGACGGTGTTGATATAGGAAGCGGGACTTTAAAAACGTTTAAAGATTTGGCAAAGAAATATAGTCCATTGGAAAATTTCATTCAAAAATTTACAAGACGAAATCTGTCTGTAAATTTATGGTCTCTGGATGATCCCAATGTAGCAAAAACTTTCATCGATGCAGGTGTAAGCTCTATTACAACAAATAAGCCGAAACTCATTATGGAATGTTTGTAATATGAAAGTCACACTGACAACGATCAGGCTTAATTTATCAAACTTGCTGATATCTTCTTTACTATTCCTGATTATATTCTTCATTACCGGTTACGTCTTCCCGTGCAGTGCAAAAAACCACACAACCGGTTTTCCTTTTAGTCCGGGTGAGAAACTGACATTTAAGCTAACATGGTGCTTCATTCCGGCCGGCGAAGCAGTGCTCGAGGTGCTTCCCATTGAAAATATTAGTGGTATCAAGGCATATCATTTTGTTTTGACCGTAAAAACCAATCAATTTTTTGATGCGATCTATAAAATTCGAGACAGAATTGATTCCTATACCGACATTGATATGACCCGCTCAATTTTATATAAGAAAAGGCAAGCCGGCCGGAAACACAAGCGAGATGTAGTTGTAAGTTTCAACTGGGATATAAATGAAGCTCAATATTCAAACTTCGACAAAAAACGAAAGCCTGTTTCACTGTTACCGGGCTCATTTGACCCCTTATCTATATTTTACTATTCACGTATCTTTGACTTTAAAAAAAATTTTATCCTTCAAAGGCCGATAACTGACGGCAAAAAATGTGTTATCGGAATAGGGGAAGTAATTAAAAGGGAAACAATAAAGCTGAAAAGCGGAAAATATGATACATACCTTTTAGAAACCGAGCTAAAAGATCTTAATGGTGTATTTAGAAAGAGCAAAAATGCTGCAATCAAAATATGGATTACGGCTGATAAACGAAAAATGCCTGTCAGGATAAAAAGCAAGGTAGTGGTTGGAAGCTTTGTCGGTGAACTTGTTGCTGCTGAAGGTGTTGCCGAATAAGATGATCATCACCTGCATAATTCTGGTAAAGACTCATTGTCTGTTAAGACGATAAATCAGGATTCTATCATAAAAGAAAATGTTTATCATTTTGCTTGTAATAAAATTTTCCGCCTGATATTTTCTTCATCATACACGCATCAATTTATTTAAGAAAAGACAGGTAATCTATGCAGGATATACTTTTAGGTTTTGATAATATGACTATTGAAGATCTGGTTGCCATCGCAAGAAATGGAACCGGAGTTCAGTTGACGAAAGCATCGGAAAAACGGATTGCCAAAACCCGGAAATTAATTGAAAAGCTGGTGCAGGAAGAAAAAGCAATTTATGGCGTCACAACAGGGTTTGGAGCCTTGAGCGATGTGACCATTCCTAAAAAGGACTCCGCGCAGCTCCAGACAAATATTCTAATGAGCCATGCAGCAGGAGTTGGCAACCCGCTGGAAGAAGAGATTGTTCGCGCTGTCATGGCCCTGAGGATAAAAGACCTGGCAAGGGGGCATTCCGGCATTCGTATTGAGACTGTACTACAGCTTATCAGGCTTTTAAACGCAGGCATTTGTCCCGTTGTTCCGGAAAAGGGATCTGTTGGGGCAAGCGGGGATCTGGTGCCGCTGGCTCACCTTTCTCTTGTTCTACTTGGAATGGGGGAAGCTTTTTATCAAGGCAAAAGGTTGTCGGGGAAAGAAGCCTTGAAAAAATGCGGCATGGATCCGATCCGTCTGGAAGCAGCCGAGGGACTCGCACTGGTGAATGGCACGCAGGTTATGACTGCTATCGCAGGGCTTGCTGTTTATGACTCCCTGAGACTTTCCGGGATGATCGACATTGCTGCTGCCATGAGTCTTGAAGTTCTCATGGGCAGCAAAACAGAATTCGACCCAAGAATTCATCAACTGCGACCACACCCGGGACAGGCCGTGGCAGCGGACAATATGGACAGGATAACCAAAAACAGCGAAATCATTACTTCCCATAAAGACTGCCGCCGCATTCAGGATGCATACACTCTTAGATGTTCTCCGCAGGTGCACGGGGCAAGTAAAGATGTAATCGCATAT
>JAUWMJ010000041.1 GCA_030613225.1 Desulfobacterales bacterium | reverse complement strand
GATCTAAGATCAGATGTGAATCGTGACGGTTATATTATTTTCTGTAAGGTGATATGTTGGTTACAGCATCCATTCTTTCGCAGTGTCCTGATATTTGGGATAGATGTACAACTTTATATAATTTAGCAACTCATGCACTTTATCCCAAATATCAGGACACGCTGCTAACTGATTATATTCATATCACCTGGAAGAAAATAATATAACCGTCACGATTCACTCCTTCGATACGAATCAACTCTTTAAAAATTAAGGCTTCGCTATAGATAAAGGGTGCGAAACTTGAGTTAATACCTAAAACGTTAAAACGTTTCTTAAAAAGTGGTTTTTTCTTTTTAACAGACCGTCAATATTCTTATAATCCTTTTTTCTCAAAAAATCGAAACAGCACAACCATCAAAATGCTGAAAACAACGATTACTATCCAATGATTTATTCCTAGAATTTGGGGAAGCGATATTTTCCCAAATGCTCCGATACTGATTATGTATTTTTTCATAAAAGGATAAATAATTGCATAAACAGCGCCGCCAAACAGCATTCCTAAAATTCCCCAAAGCGCATCGACATGGCCTTCCCCTAACGCTCCGGCTGCAATTCCCGGACAGTAGCCTAACAGCCCCCAGCCGACTCCAAAAATTAAGCCGCCTATCACCTGAGCTCCGATTGATGTTCCTTTCAGACTCAGTTTGATAACACCAAGATCTTTAAAAAGGTAAATGCCGATTGCTCCGACAATTATTGCACTGAGCATTACTTTAAAAACCGTCATATCAATCAATCTAAGAGCTCCGATCTGCTTTTCATATGTTAGTATGCCGGATCTTTGCATGATGAGGCCAAAAAGAATGCCGGTGATAAGTCCATAAAATAAACTCATTTTTCAACTCCTCCTATCGGCTGTATAGCATTCTTGCTGTAATTGCAGCCCCGATTACAAAAAAAGCCAATGCAATAAATCCGCTCACAGCCAGCTGGGAGAGACCACTGAGTCCGTGGCCGGTTGGGCACCCACCGGCAAGTCTCGCGCCGATAAGACCGATTGCACCTCCTGTGAAAGCAACTATCCCTCTTTTTAGCGAACTTGAACCAAATCTATTTTTCCACATTGTCGGAACTGCTTTTACTTTAAAAGTGCCTGAAAGTTTCGAAGCAATAAAAGCACCAATAGCAATTCCAATGACGTACATCAATTGCCAGTTAGGAAGAGAGCCGGGACCATATTTCCCCTTTTTTGTTGTAAAATAGTCGAACTTTGAATAGTCGATTCCCACTGCCTTTTCTATTACGGACGCACCCCGTGCAAAAGTTGTTGATGCCCCGAGATATTTGCCCGCAACAATTACCGATAAAACAAGTAATATGCCGATAAGAGCACCTGCCACATAAGGATTTAATGTTTTATTTTTCATAAGCCATCTCCGTCTTCCACACTTCCCAGACTTTTCCAACAAGGTCCGGCCCTGGTTTTAATGTTAATTTCCCAGGCTGCCAGCCGGAAGGAGTTGCCTCTGTTCCTTTGCTGTTACGTACGTGCTGAAACGCCTGGATTTGTCTAATCGATTCACTGACATTTCTTCCCACAGGAGGAGTGAGCACCTCGTACCCCTGAACTACACCGTCAGGATCTATAATAAATCGCCCCCTTGTATCAACACCGGCGTTTTCATCGTAAATTCCATAAACTGTGCCTACTTTACCTCCTGCGTCCGATAACATGGGAAAAGGGATACCACCGTCTACCATTTTTGAAAGTTCCTTATCATTCCACATTTTATGAACAAAAACACTGTCAATACTCATCGAAAGGATTTCAACACCAATATTCTGAAAATCGGAGAATTTTCCGGCAACTGCCGAAACCTCCGTTGCTCAAACAAACGTAAAATCACCGGGATAAAAACATAAAATAACCCATTTACCCAGATAGTCTGATAATTTGACGGAAATAAATTTACCTTTATGATATGCCGGTGCCGTAAAATCAGGTGCTTTTTCTCCTACTTTAATCATAGCTTTCTCCTTTATTTTTATTTGGTTTTCTTGTTCTTCTGTCTCAACAGTTTCGCCAACAGGCCCACCTGTTGGCCGCGCACAGCCAATCTTCAAATCTTCACCCATGTTAAAACCCTCCTTTTTTTCAATTAACAATTTTCACCCGGCAGCTCAAAGTGCGCTTGCGGGTGGGCACACGCCGGGCATGTATCTGGGGCATCTTTGCCTTCGTGAAGATACCCGTTAGTTGCGGCAGCGCCACACAACCTTTTCTTCTCTACCAAAAACCTTGCCGTTTTCAATGTTGGACGCAAGGGCAATGTATCTTTTCATATTACCCGTACTCCTATTCTTGGGTCGCCTCGGCCCGTTCCTCCTGAGACATTCCGGCCAGGTGTTCGACTTCCGACACATCCAGGCCGAGACCTTCGGCCACGCGGTGGCCGTAATCCGGATCCGCCTTGAAAAAGATGGCGGCCTGGCGGAGCTGGATGCGCTTTTGTGCGCCGCCCAGGTGATCCACAATATTGCCCACCAGTTTTTCGCGGTCCTGATCGGTCATGACGTTGCGATACAGGTTCCCTGCCTGGACAAAATCGTCGTTGGGATGTGCATAGGGCGTGCGAGCAGCCTGACCGGAGAGATCAATGGGGGGCTCCAGCGCATCGGGATCCGGCGCGGGACCCCCGAAGCTATTGGGCCAGTAATTGGGTCCGCCGCCGTTGGCATCAAAGCGCATAAAACCGTCACGCTGGTAGCTGGTCTCCGGTGCGTTCTTGGGTGCGTTCACCGGCAGCAGGTGATAGTTGGGGCCTATACGGTGAATGTGAGTGTCGTGATACGAGAAGAGTCTGGCCTGGAGCATCTTATCTGGCGAGGCGGTAATACCTGGCACCAGGTTACCCGGACTGAAGGCGGCCTGCTCAACCTCGGCAAAGTAATTCACCGGGTTGCGGTTCAGTACCAACTTGCCGATTTTTATGGGCGGCACCTCGCCATGGGGCCAGACCTTGGTAATATCAAAGATGTCCCAGCGGAAATCTTTAGCCTTTTCCGGCGTCAGGATCTGCATCTCAAGTGTCCAGGACGGGTACTCACTTCGCTCGATGGCTTCATAGAGGTCTCGGGTGGCGTGATTAGGATCTTCACCGGAGATGCGCGTCGCCTCTTCTCTGGTTAAGTTCTTAACACCTTGATCGGTTTTGAAGTGATACTGCACCCAGAAATACTCGTTCTTGTCGTTGTACCACTTGAAGGTGTGGCTGGAATAACCGTTCATGTGGCGGTAATCGGCAGGCGTTCCCCGGTCGGAAAACAATATAGTGACCTGATGTATTGATTCCGGAGTTAGGGAAAGGAAATCCCAGAACATGTCCGGATCCGGGCAGTTAGTAGCCGGATTCCGCTTCTGGGTATGGATAAAGTCAGGGAACTTGAGTGGATCACGGATGAAAAACACAGGAGTATTGTTTCCCGTCATGTCATAGTTTCCCTCTTCGGTGTAAAACTTCACAGCAAATCCGCGGGGATCCCGCGCGGCGTCGGCCGAGCCTTTTTCGCCGCCCACGGTGGAAAAGCGCACGAAAACTTCTGTGCGCTTGCCGATTTCGGAAAGGAACTTGGCCTTGGTGTACTTTGTCATATCGGCGGTCACTTCAAAATAACCGCCGGCGCCAGCGCCCTTGGCATGCACCACGCGTTCCGGGATGCGCTCGCGGTCGAAGTGGGCCAGTTTCTCCAGTAAGTGAACGTCCTGCATGAGGACAGGCCCGCGCTCACCGGCGGTCAGGCTGTTCATATCGTCACCCACCGGGATTCCAAAAGCTGTGGTTAAGGTCTTGGTTGATTCTTTTTTGTTTTCACTCATTTTTGTTACCTCCTTTTATCAGTGATGGGTTGCAAATATTGCCTGATAAATGTGCAGCTTTATTTAAGTGTTCACAGGTTCAGGGTTGCTTTCATTTCACCGGCCCTGCTCATAACCCGACAAGTACGTGTTGAAACCACGAATGGAGGCACGGGTGCGTCCGGTATGATCATACACATCCTGAAACTGAGTTTTCTTTATGTATTGTTGATCCAACGCCACATAAAGCTCTCTAACCTTGAACCCTGAACCCTGAACCCTGAACCTGTGAACCTGTGAACGGTTACTATTTAACATGACACTGCGAACATTTTGTCGGCCCTGTCTTTTCTCCTGCTTTTTTCTTTGTTTTATGGCATTTGATACACGTCTTGTTCATAACCTGCTTCTTTTTAAGCTTCCCCTGTATTTTTAAATCTTTTATTATTCCTGCGGTTTGTGAAAAAACGTTATGACATGCATTGCAGTCGCCTATTGTGTTCTGGTGCAGGTGGTGGGGAAAATCAATGTTACCTTTTTTGCCGCCGTCAAGCTTAATATCTTTGGCACCCTGATTTTCAACCGCAACAGCTACTACACCCGTAAAAATGATTATTATAAGAATCACCACGATTGTCCTTGCTTTCATACTATTCCCTCCGGAAAATTGATTGTTTCATTCCATTTTTTAAAATAATACAATATTTGCCACGAATATATTGTTTGTCTCATATTTCTTTATGATACAAAACTGTCTCTCAAGACAGCTTTGAAATTGCAGGATGGCGGTAAAGAAGTCCTTTGCGATACATCCAGTATTATTTCTGCATCTTGCATTCTTTGTCCCATTCAGGACAGGCAGTTTCCATATCTGTTGCATATTTCGCCGTACACTCGCCACATTCAAACTCTACGTTCGGAACATCTCCATATTTTTCTTTAATTTCTTCCGGTGAAAGTACTTGAACAAAGCTGCATCCGCACTGAGGGCACGCTGTTTTCATTGTATATTTTCTTTTTGTCATGATATACCTCCAGACTTTTCCAAGAGACCTTTGCAAAACGGCACTTTTCGCCCGATTTCTGCGTCAGGCTAAAATTTCAATCCTCGAAATATTCTATATATTCCTGCGGTTGAAATTTTCGCCTTCCTTGAACTCGAACAAAAATTACCATTTTTCAAAGGTCTCTCCAGGTTAATAAAAAAATAATCTGACACTACCAAAAAGCAATAATCGTACCAGCATCTATAATAGCTATTCATGAAGCCAGGAAATCGGGATTTCCTCTCCACTCCAACAAGAATCGAGTATATACCGCTTTCCATAAAGATGTTCCAAAATAAGGAATTGCGGTATAAGCAGGATCATTTTTAATAAATTGCTAATCTTCCCTATTTTCTGGCATGTTTATTGAATAATTCTTTTGATGAACTCGTAAAAAGTCAAATTCACCACAGAGGACACGGAGATCACAGAGATAACTAATTAATAAAACAAGATATTCTCTGTGTTCTCTGCGAGCTCAGTGGTGAAAAGAGAAAAGGAGGATAAAATGGCACAAATAACTTTTAAGGGTGACCCGGTTCATACCATAGGCGAGCTGCCAAAAGTCGGGGATAAAGCACCTGATTTCCTTCTCACTAAAACTGATCTTTCAGACATATCTTTAAAAGATGTATCAGGGAAGAAAGTAATCTTAAATATTTTTCCAAGCATAGATACGCCGGTATGCTCTATTTCAGTGACCAGGTTTAATGAGGAAATAAGTAAATTTGATAATGCGGTTGTAATTGGTGCATCTATGGATCTGCCTTTTGCTCATGCCCGATTCTGTGAAGCCGAAGGTCTGGAAAATGTGATTACAGCATCGGAATTGCGTAACAGAGAATTTGGCAGCAACTACGGAGTGAGGATGGTGGATGGCCCCCTTGCCGGACTCTTCGCAAGAGCAATAGTTGTTATCGACGAAAGTTCAAAGGTGATTTATACTCAACTGGTACGAGAAATAACCGAAGAGCCTGACTATGACAAGGCTCTGAATATGCTTAAAAATACACCGGATACCGGTGAAGCTCTCAATGCCTGCGTGCAAACTTCTACCGCAGAACATGAAAGGGTTGATGATATAGATGAACCATGCGATGATGGAAGGGCAGGATAGCTCATGAATACCGACAGTATTATTATCAGGTGCACTAATTGCGGTGCAAAAAATCGAATACCTGAAAACCGGCTAAATGACCGGCCTGTATGCGGTCGTTGTCATTCACGCCTGCCGGAAGGCCGGGCCTTTGACAGCCCTGTGATTGTTTCGGATAAAATCTTCAACGACGAGATTATTTCTTCTCCGGTTCCTGTGCTGCTCGATTGCTGGGCGCCCTGGTGTGGCCCGTGCCGTACGATTGGACCGATAATTGACCAATTGGCCAAAGAATTTGCAGGTAAAGTTAAATTCGCCAAGCTCAATGTTGATGAAAATCCAGCTACCTCGGCAAAGTATAATATTATGAGTATTCCCACCATGCTTTTATTTAAAAATGGAAAAGTGATGAATTCTCTTGTTGGAGCTCTGCCCAAAACTGAAATTGAAAATCATCTTCGTTCACTTATATAGAATGGATAAAACAACTCATGAATATATTCATTACAGGCGGATCAGGCTTTGTCGGCACTGATCTTTCACGTTATCTGTTGAGAGAAGGGCACAGTGTTATTGCAGTCGGTAGATCCCCAGGCCATAAATTAGACGGCAATGAAAATTTTCAATATATTTCTGCTGACACCACTAAAAAGGGAGTCTGGCAAAATGCTCTCGGCCAGGTGGATGCGGTTGTAAATCTGGCAGGAATCAATATTTTAAGACTCTGGACTGACAGTTACAAAACTCAAATTTACGATAGCCGTATTTTGACTACGCGAAATCTTGTCGAAGCAATGCCGGCTGACAAGGGAGTAACACTTTGCAGCACCTCTGCCGCAGGGTATTACGGCAACAGGGGTGATGAAATTTTAAAGGAAGATGCGCGACCAGGTGATGATTTTCTGGCCAAGGTATGCATTGACTGGGAAAAGAAAGCTTATCAGGCAGAAGCAAAAGGAATCAGGGTTGTAACAATGCGCTTTGGTGTGGTTCTGGGAAAAAGCGGGGGACCCATTAAAAAGATGCTTCCGGCATTTAAATTTTTTGTGGGAGGTCCCATGGGAAACGGAAAACACTGGTTCCCCTGGATTCATATGGATGACCTCATTTCTGCAATTCTCTTTATTCTTGAAAACCGGGAAATAAAAGGACCGGTGAACTTCTGCGCTTCTGAGCCGGTGAGAAACATAGATTTTGCCAAAGCTCTCGGAAATGCGCTAAACAGACCCTCTTTTATGACCGCACCTGCATTTATGATTCGGCTTATTATGGGTGAATTGGGGGCATCACTTCTAAACAGTCAAAGGCTCTCTTCAGACAAGCTTACAAGACATGGCTTTAAATTTCAGCATCCCGATATTAACAGTGCTTTAAGTGAAATATTGATGGTGTCGTAAAAAGCCATTTTTTCACCACTGAGCTCACAGAGATCACAGAGAATATCTTATTTTATTAACTATTGATCTCTGTAATCTCCGTAGCCTCTTTGGTAAATTTGGCTATTTACGAAACCGACTAAATCGAACGTTTTGTAAATGTCTCAAGGAGGAAATACATGAATCTTGACCAATACAAAGAAATTATAAAATTTGCGATAGCCGGCGAAATAGAAGCCCAGGAATTTTACGAGGCTGCAGCTAATAAGATTAATGATTCGTATCTTAAAGAAATGTTTGAAAAATTTGCCAAAGATGAGAAAGGACATGAAAAAATTCTCAAAGGCATCTTGTCCAAAGATATTATAAATCAATATTTTGATGAAAGCACGGATTATAAAATAGCTGAAACTGTCGATAAACCCAAGCTTTCAACCGATATGAAGCCGGCAGATGCCATCGCTTTAGCTATGAAAAATGAGGAAGAGGCAATGAAGCAGTATACCGATTTAGCTGAGGCCTGCTTAGATCCCAGGCAAAAAGAGGTGTTTCTCGATCTTGCTGCCATGGAACGTGGGCACAAGCTTAAAATGGAAAAGGCTTTCGTGGATATCGGCTATACGGAGCTATGGTAGCCATGCCATTATCCGTTGTTGATCTTTATAGGGATATACTGCCTAAAACTAATTGCAAAGACTGTGGATTCCTTACTTGTCTTGCCTTTGCAGGCATGGTGGTGTCTGAAAAGCATCCAATTGAAAACTGCCCCCACCTGTCAGCGGATGTTGTAGAAAAATGCAAATCCGAACTTGAAGAACAATATTCATCAGGCAAGTGGCTCAAAAGAGACATGGCTGAAGATGCGCTGAAATGGGCCAGGGAACGGTCTGCATCTATGAAAATAGAAGACCTGCCGGACAGGATAGGCGGCAGGTTGATTAAAAAAGGAGAAAGCTATTCTCTTGAACTGCCATATTTTACGGATTTCATCATTATTTCCAAAGACAGCATCACAAAAAAAGACGGTTCGGATCTTACCCGATGGGAACAGGTTTTTATCTATAATCACATGTCCCAGGGAGGAAGCAAGCTCCCAACCGGAAAATGGAAAGGCCTTGTAGAGTTTCCCAATACTGTCTCAAAGATAAAATCTATGATAGAGCATGTTGAAAAACCCCTTATCGAAAGGGTTAAGGGAAAACCCGGCGGATTGCTTGGTGCGGCTAAAAAACTTGGCGGGCTTGATATGACCGATGAAATCCAATCTGCTGACCTGGCACTTTTATTCAGACCCCTTCCCAGAATCCCGGTCATGCTCATGTTCTGGGATCAAGATTTAGATGATGACTTCGAAGCTGAAGTTAAACTCCTGTTTGACGAGAGTATTTTGGACCACCTTGATATCGAATCGATCATGTTTTTAAGCGAAAGATTAAGACAGCTTCTTTGTGAGGTTTAGTTAATAAATGAAGCATTACTTATATAAATCAGACCTCGTTATTCACCTTACAAAAATGACCGGAGACCTTGATATATCATGGAATCTCAAAATAATTGAACACCAGGCCGGTCTGGGTTATAAGGTTCAGGGTTCCCGGTTCAAGGTTAAGTGCTTAGCGTTTTTCGCTCAATTAAGATATTGCTCTTCTGTGGGTTGTCTTCTTTATTTATGCGTGTAGTACAATGAACTCTAAGGATTATTCTACCATGCCAAATAATAATAAATTGCTTGAAAGAGGTGATGAGGCTCCCGACTTTACTGCTAATACATATAACGGCAGTAGTATTAGTCTAAAAAAACTGCAAAAAGTCGGACCGGTTGTTCTTATTTTTATCCGCGGGTTCAGCTGACCATATGCGCGCAGACATCTGGGTCGGATGAAACAGGATTACAATAAATTTGTTGCTAAAAATGCTTCAGTTGTAGTTGTAACTCCACACGATGATGAAAAAACTTCAATATATTTCTCAAAAAACAACCTTTTGTTTTACGGCATTCCGGACCCTGAACATAAAGTTGCCAATCTATATAAGCAGCAGTGGAAACTCTTCAAACTCGGACTCATGCCTGCGCTGTTTGTAATAGACCGGGCAGGAAAAATCGTATTCTCATACTATTCAAAGAGCATGAAAGATATCCCTGCCAATGATATTGTTATCGGCATGTTGGAAAAATAGGATAACACCTGTTTTTGCAAAATTCATCCGATTATTACGATATACTAAGTCACTAACCTTGAACCTTGAACTTTGAACCGTGAACCGTGAACCCTTGAACCTAAGTTACGATAAATTCAAGATAAAAAAACCTTTGCGAACATCGATTATTCTGAGATATGGTAAAATATGGTTTTAAACTTTAAACAGATAAGTCTGGAACAGCAATCGGAATACTCAAAATATTTTGCTAAATGCCCTCAGAAAGCTTCTGACTACAGCTTTGTCAATCTATGGGGGTGGGCAGAGGAGTATGGACTGGACTGGGCATGGACAGATAATCTTGTCTGGATAAGGCAGACCATTCCGGAAATACTATACTGGGCTCCCATAGGGTCTTGGGATGGAATCGACTGGAAGAGCTGTTTTGATGAATTTAGAGGCAGACAAACCCTATTTATCCGTATTCCGGAAAAACTTGTCCGAGTCTGGAAAGAGAGTTATGGAGACCGCATTGCTATAGAAGAAGAAAGGGGCAATTGGGATTATATTTACTCAATTTCGGAATTAATCGAACTCAAGGGTAAACGTTTCCATAAAAAAAAGAACCTGCTTAATCAGTTCAGAAAAAATTACAACTTTCAGTTTATTCCTTTTGATACGGAAACGATCCATAAGGCGATGACAATGCAGGAGGACTGGTGCACCTGGCGAGACTGCGAGTCATCGGACATACTTGCGGCTGAAAACAATGCGGTTTCCAGGGTTCTAAATAGCTGGGAAAAGATAGGCGGCCTTTTTGGCGGCGCAATCATAGTAAATGAGACAATGGCAGCATACACAGTCGCGGAAAGCTTTTCAGCAGACATGCTTCTTATCCATTTTGAAAAAGGAAATACGGACTTTAAGGGAATTTATCAGGCAATTAACCAGCTATTTCTTGAGAATTCAGGTAAAAACTATGAAATTGTCAATCGCGAACAGGACCTGGGCGATGAAGGCCTGCGAAAGGCGAAACTATCCTATCATCCGGCAGATTTTCTTAAAAAGTACCGTGTAAATGTATTGTGATACCTTTGTTATTAAAAGATTCGCTGATAGGAATGGAGAAATAAAAAAAGATTGAGCTGGATACAAAAAGTGTGCAATAAGTAAAAAGGTCTAATAAGTTTGATGAACTCGTAACAAGTCTTTGAATAGGCGCCGGATGGCGTCGTAAAAAGGAGGATATAACTCATGGATAATAAATTATTAGTAGCATTTGACGATTCTGAAAACGCTATGCGGGCGGTGGAATATATAGCAAAATATTTCACCACAGATAAAAAAATTACACTGATTAATATAGCCCAGGACACTGCGGCCCTGTGCGATATGAACAGCCCGGCATTGACTCCATACTTTAAATCTCAGCAAAGCTCCTTTTGTACACTTGAAGATAAAAAAAAGAGCCTGGTTGATAGCGCACTACAAAAAGCTAGGAAAAAATTAATTGCTGCCGGGTTTGAAGAGAAGAACATAACCATAAAAGCAGAAACCAAAAAAAAGGGTGTTGCAAGGGATATCGTTAAAGAAGCGCAATCCGGTTATAGCACCATTGTCCTGGGGAGAAGGGGGCAAGCCGGAATTAAAGATTTTCTCCTCGGCAGTATTTCACAAAAAGTGTTTAACCTGGTTAAGGACATATCGGTGCTGGTCGTAAATTAGGCGCTTAACAATATCATATCGACAATTTGTTGTCGATCTCAGCCAGCATTTTATTTCTACGTTGCAAGATGATGTTACGTGTTACGAGTTGCGTGTTACGAGTTGTTAATCGGAAATAATCCTTTTTTATAACCCGTACTCCGTAACGCGAAACCCGTAACCCATAACGCGTAACGCTCAACAATTCTGATACAACCCAATATGTTATTCGATGCTCCGAAAAAGCATAATTTTCAAACGTTGCTTTGGAAAATGCTCAGCGGCTTTGTTTTTAGATTGTCGCTTCTCACGACAATTTAAAAAACAATGTTTCTTTGCGTCCTTTGCGACCCTGCGGTGAATATAAAAGATATTTTGTAACCGTTCACGGTTCAGAGGTTCAAGGTTCAAGGTTAGGGAGAAGGACAAAATTGAAGACCCGAAGTTCTCGTAAAAAAGGCTGGTTTGCCACATAATTGCCAATGCGCCGCCAATTTTCAGATTGGAAATGACGAAGCCTGGCTTGTCTCGGCGTCTTGTCAAG
>JAUWMJ010000133.1 GCA_030613225.1 Desulfobacterales bacterium | reverse complement strand
AACTATTTAACTTGATAATTGTGAATTGGTTATTCTATTCGGTTTGCACGCCAAGAAAATCACGAATAGATGCACCGGGAGCTCTCCACCATATTATTGCCAGGGGCATTGAAAGAATGCAAATATTCGAGAACAATGCCGACCAAGACAATTTTATCAACCGGCTGTTCCGGCTCATACCGGAATCACAAACCGCATGTTGTGCTTGGCGCTGATGACCTTACATTACTTTGCAGCCTTTAAAATGTAAGTCTTGCCAACTTGCCGGGCTCCTTTTAGAATAAGGGGCTTTCTGTTGTCTTTAGTCTGCCACGCTTTTAGTTTATTCCAAACATTTCTTTCGATCACATTGTCCCTACTAAATTTTTCATAATATGGGATTTTAATATACCACTTTTTCCATAAACGGTAACTATTCTATACCACTTTTTTAAAGAAATCAAGAAAAATACTCGAAATATTCTCAATTGCATAAAAAAATTGTGAATATTGCTCGTATTTCCGTCTTTGAGCAGACTTGAAAAATCATGGGATCATGCGAGGTTTTGTGAAGGATATTTCAATGCAGTTTTTTCGGCCACAGGGTCTTAAGAAGAGGGATGAAATATGAACCCTTGAACTGTGAACCCGAGTAGTTACCTTCTATTTAACCTTTTTCAATTTTTCTAACAAGTTTTTGGCGTTTTGAATATATTTTTCTGCCTTTTTATACTCAGGGTCTAAAGCTAAAGTCTTTTCCCATTCCTTTATGGCGTCCTTCAGTTCCTCATTCAGAAAATGTTTGACACCTCGAAGGTAGTGTACTTCAGCCTGCTTTTTAATAATCTTTTTAACATCGAACAAAGCCTTTTTAATACAGCCGTGTCCGGGATCTGCTTTGTTAAGAACTTTTAATGCCTGGGCATACTTTTTTTGAACGATCAAGCCCTTCCCGTTTTGACAGCAGGTAGTGTTAATCAAATCTTCGGCCTCTTTATTCGATTTGTCATGCGCCAGAATTTTTCCAGCAACACTCAGCACTTCTTCATATTTTTTTTCCTCCAACAAGTTCTCTGCTTTTATCAGCTCTGCAGAAATATCGAATAACGGCTTAGTAAATTCTGATTTCAAAATGGGAAGTTTAAGAGTTGTTTCTGGTACAAGCTTGGCATCGGTTTTAAGGTTATTAAAATAGGCAATCAGAAAATCCTTTCCAGGATCTTTATAAATTTGCCTTGAAATGCTCTTTAAAGTATCTTTCTTTTTTACTTTATAGTTTGTATATCCTTTTGGAGTTAGCTTGTTTTTCAGATAGCCTAATGCCCCTTTATGATTGGGGTTATATCTTAATGATGTAAGAAATTGCTTTCGAGCGTCTTTTATCTTCCATTTCTTGTAAAATACCACCCCTTTTTTGAAATGCTGATTTGACTTATATGCAATAGTCGATTTTAAATCGGCTATTCTTTCCGAGATTTCCTTGTTCTCAGGGCTTAATGTGCCGGCAATCTTCATATGAAAAAGCGCCATTTGCAATTCATCTTTTTTTTCGAATTCAAGTGCTTTTTCACGGTAGTAATACGGCGGGAAAACCTCTGCACTTTCAGGCGTTTTCGGGAGTATATTATCCGAACTCTTAGTATAAATCTTCCCGACAAACTCCTGAACAGAAGTGCATCCTGTAAAATAAAATGCAATAATGAACAGAAATAAAACAGCTAACAATTTTTTCATTTTAATTCCATTTTTTGAAATACCGGCAACATCTTTTTAAACCTTTCAATATCATATTTTCCATATATTTTCGAACGCTGGATCCTAAAGTTATCAACAAAAAATGGATTGCTTCCCGGCTTAACAATGAAGGCTGCGCGGTAACCGTGTTTTTTTAAAATTGCAATGACTATGTTGTTGGTGGCTCCATAAGGGTAGGCCAAACAACTACAGTCCTTTCTCAGTTTCTGTTTAACCAACTTTTTAGGATAACTTATCTCTTTTTCAATGGACTCAAAATATTCTTTAAATGATTCCTTTTCTCTTAGCTTTGTCAAATTTCTATGTGTTCTGGTTTTGCATTGTATATCAAATCCGTTTTCTGAAATCTCTTTGATTTGTTCCCAGGACATTGCTTTGTTGCCCCCGATAAAATCAGTGTAGACAAAAAGTGTGGCTGGAAAACCATATTTTTTCAATATGGGATAAGCGATATCGTAAAAAGAGCGCCATCCATCGTCAATGGTAATTACAACCGACTTTTCAGGTATCTGCTCCTTAAAATCGATAAAATCCAACAATTGTTCCAACATGATAACATGGTACCCGTTTTCCTTAAGATATTGCATTTGGGTTTCAAAATCCGCTTCGGCAACTATCATCCTGCCGGCTTTGTTTTTAGAAAAACCTCTATATAGCAACACAGGAACAGTTTGATAACCTGTGGATTTTATGCCGCCCTTGTAAAAGTGTTTTAAAGGAATAATCGATTTCTGCCCGGAAGTTATGGTTTTATTATCGTTAAATTCCGCAATTAGCCAATCTTTGTTGGAATCGTTTAAATATTCGGCAGCAAGGGAAGAAAGCGTGTCTTTTTCGGTTGCCTTGACAAGGATAAAATCGTCATAAATACGAGCTTGAGAAATTGCAGGTTGTTTCTGTGTAGCCGTGGTACAGGCGGTTAACAGAAAGATAAATAATAGAAAGATTTTTACGAAAAGTGTCTTTATCCTAGTTGCCGGTTTTGGCATAATGTTTTTCCTTTATGCTCAGCACCTTAAATGTTTTAATCGGTTCTGTTTTGCCCTTGATATATTGTGGAGAAAGCTCCTCAACTTTAATTATACCACCAACAATAACATAAACATTTTTGCTGATAATAATTTCACCGTGTTTGGCCAGTGCATTCAGATGCGAAGCCACGTTTACACAGTCACCGATAACGGTGTATTCCATCTTATTCGATGATCCGATATTGCCGGATACAACAACTCCAGAATTGATCCCAATCCCGACAGATTGAAGGAGATTGTTATCGGTCTCTCGCTCTTTCTGAAACTCCTTTTGCATATCAATTGCAGCCCTGACAGCCCTTTCCACATGATTTTCATGGTATACAGGAACTCCAAAAACACCTAAAACCGCATCGCCGATAAACTTGTCGACATACCCACCGTTATCCTGTATTGCCTGTGTCGCAATTTCAAAGTACTGATTCAGCCCTTCAACAACCTTTTCAGGCTCATTGGCTTCAGAATATGACGTAAACCCTCTAATATCGGTAAAGATTATCGTAGCTTTATTTTTACGGCCTTTAAGCCAGGCACTTTCAGGTTCTATCATAATCATATCAAGAATTTCCGAACCGATATACTTGCCGAAGGATTTCTGCATAAGAGAATTCTTCCAGAGTTCATCACCCATGCGATTAAAGGCTGTAGCCAGATTTCCCAGTTCATCATTTCTATCCAGTATTATTTTATGTTGATAATTACCTGCACCAATTTCCCCTGTCGCCAAAACTAACTTTGAAATAGGGCGAGAAAAACGGAACCCGAAAAATATGGCAATTACAATCCCAAACAATATAACAAATAAGGATATCAAGACAATTGACATACGCTCTTTGTGTATCAATTTTTTTATAAAATCGATGGACACCCCCACATGGACTTTGCCCAATTCTTTGTCTTTAAATGAAATAGAACTGGTTAAATTCAAAACATGTTCGCCGGATTTTGAGAAGTAATTAAAATAAGTAACATCTCCCTCTCTTTTCACATCTTCCATGTTATCAAATTTTTCAAAGTTTGTATCGATTTTATTGATGTCCGTATGTGCCTTTATGATTTGATTGTTATCTACAATAATTGCATAAAGAAGTCCATCAACAGCTGCTGCTTCCTTTATTAATGTGTTAAGTCTTAAGATATTGTCTTCGAGAATGGGGATAGAAGCATTACTGCTGAAATAATTCAAACTGACCTTGCCAATCTTGATAGTTTGCCGGTAAAGCCTTTCCTTTTGCTTACTCAGGATGAGAAAGTTAAGCAATAAAATGGTAGTGATAATAACAAATATAGTCGCAGTAAATAACTGCAACCAGATTGGAATACGTATTGCAGGAAGTCCTTCTACAAAGCTATCTCGCTTTTGCTTGACCAGTCCTTTGATGTCGTCTTTCAGCGATTCGACGGAAATCTGATACTCTTGATTTACTGCATCAATCAGCTCTTTTTCTGACGAATAACCCAGTTCAACTATAATCTGACCTAAACGAATGGCTTTGCCAAACGTATTGAGTTTCTCTTTTTGTAATTTAAGAGCATATTGAAGCTGTTTTTCAGAAATAATATCTCGTCGCCTTAGAACCTCACCAATGGTAATACGGTAATCATCGGACGATTTTCTGAACAGTCTCTTGATCTTGGAAGTAAATCTATTTTGGTGAGGCGATGGCTTCATGGGTGGAGTTTTAGCATTAAAAGTTCAGCTATTCGCTGATTTATGATTTTCGTTTACGAAAAAGCTTTTAATTATTATAAAATAGTGAACCACAACCTTAATCAGAAGTCAACCGTCATTTTATGCTTAATTTATACAAATCGCTACGTTATCGGTAAGTTAGCGGCCTTTGGACTGACTTTTTCGTACCCGTTCACGCCCACTCGAAACAAAAAGGTCGCAAAATCTTAGTGCTGTAAGCGTTCACAGGTGCTGCATATGTGCGTGATCAGGGCGATCAGCTATAGTTAGGCTATGCTGGTTGCCCTGATCGCGCGCAGATGCGGTGCATGTGAACGCTTACACTTTTTCTCATTTCATGTCAGCGTGCGAACACGTACAGGCAGGGCAGGCAGATAAGCGCGGACTTCGAGCTTGAGCATTTTGAAGCCATGTTTGGTGCAAGAATCACATTCCGCTAAAATACGGCAATCGTTTTCTTCTGACCCCTTCAGCCCCTTGTCGGAGCGTAGCTGGAAGCGAAGCCTGGTTCAGCCTAAACAGCTTCAGCCTGATGACGTGAGTAGTTATCCGGAATTTTCAAATTCACGGAAATAAATTTCCTCCTGCTCATCCAGTATTTCACGAATAATTTTCATATTGGTCATTGGATTCATAATAACAGACCGCAGCACAACCTTTTCTTCATTAGCTGTTCTTTTAAGCGTAGTCCTGGAAACAAAGCTCTTGCCTGCTTCTCTTTGAAGGCGTTGCACCGTAATGTTGATATGATTCAGTTTTTGATTCAACTCCTTTTTCTTTTTTGAATCGGCATTATTTAATTCTATTTCTATTTTATTCGGGAAAATTCTGTAAGTGAGAATATTAAGCTGAGGTTCAGTGATCAGTTCAAAAAGGGGTCTTTTATTAATTTCTTCAGCAAAAGCCCTGGCAGTTTCGATTCCGTGATCAATAAGAAGGGCATAACCCATGGTTCCCATAATTTCAAGCGAACTGCCGAGTATAAGGGACATGGCGGATCTGGAACCGACAATAGAACGGATTCCGAGATCGACTGAGCCTGGACGGTTTACGTAAGACGCATAATAGGCAATATTATCCATAATTGATGGATTTTTGAAATAGACCATTCCGCATCCCATTGGCATGTAAAACTGCTTGTGTCCGTCAATGGTAACAGAATCCGCAAGATGAATTCCTGAAAGCAGCGTTTTGTATTTTTCAGAAAGAAGAGTGGGCCCTCCCCAGGCAGCATCAACATGGAAATGAATATTGTGTTTATCACATATTTCAGCAATTTCAAAAAGAGGGTCAACCGTTCCTGTTTCAGTGGTACCGGCTATTCCGACTACTGCAAGTATTTTTGTTTTACAGGAATCCGTTTTTATAGCTTTGATGGTTTCTTTCAGTTTTGTTATATCCATTCTGTTATTGCGGTCAACGTCTATGGAAAGGAAATATTTGTTGCCTATACCTAAAACTCCCCCGGATTTTCGAAGAGAAAAATGGCCGAGTTGTGATACCAGGACTACGCAACGATCAATTCCAAAGGCATTATAAGCGGAAGCCATTCCTTCTTTTTCCACACCGTCAAAACCTTCTATCGGTTTGAAAAAAGCATTTCTGGCAACCCATAGTGCGGTGAGGTTTGCAAGGGTGCCGTCTTCGACAAAAGTTCCCAGTGTACTTCCAGGGCGTTGTATATGATGATCGTAAAAAGAATCGTCATTGTCGTAAATAAGCCTGTGTATTTTTGCCAGTACCTGCCGTTCAAAGATCGAGGCTACCTTGGATGTTTCAAGTTTTACAAGATTTTGATTAAGCGCAGTAACAATGGTTTGAAGGTGGACCATAAAAAAAGGTATGGCGGAAGTCATATGACCGATAAAATATGGTGAAGCAACGTTTACGGCATGGGGAGCGATATCCTCTATGATTCCTTTAATTACATCTGCAAGTTTTTTAGCGGGATTTTTGCTGATACAGCTGTTCTTGAACCTGTTGGAGAGTTTCAGGAGGCTTGCTTCTTCAGTGATCCCTACATGCTTTTTCAAAAAGTCATTCAGACCAAAAAGAATCTGTTCCATGTATTTTAAAAGGGCTGCCCTGGACGATTCACTTTCAGGCTGCAGAAAAATGCGCTGAATGGCCTGCCAGTTTGCAATTAGTTCAGTACTTTTATTTTTGGAACATACGGTAGTGTCCGGAAGGGTATCTGATTTTAAAGATTTGGAAATTTTCATGATATTTTTAAATAAGGCCTTTTCTTTCTTTTTTTCATTAAAATAATTAGCACAAGACCGGCGGCAAATCCGCCTATATGGGCAAACCAGGCTATCCCGCCGCCTGTTTTAGAGCCATATTCAATATAGGCGCTTAAAATCTGCATTATTATCCAAAGACCAAGCATTATAATCGCAGGAATACTTATTATCTGTATGAATATGAATAATATGAGCAGCGTTTTTATGCGTGCCTTCGGAAAAAGGAATAAATATGCTCCGAGGACACCTGCAATTGCACCGCTGGCGCCGACTGTGGGTACTTTTGAAGATGTGTTTATAAAAAAGTGAACCCCGGTTGCGGCAATTCCACAGGTAAGATAGAAAAAAAGGTATTTTACATGACCGAGAACATCCTCAACATTATCGCCGAATATCCATAAATATAGCATGTTGCTCAGCAAATGAATCCAGCCTCCGTGAATGAACATTGCTGTAAAAATTGTAAGAGGCACAGGCACTAGATTTTCAGGACCGATATCTTTGAAATGAATAAGTTCAAAGGGAATAAATCCAAGCTTAAGAAAAAATTGATTCGTCTCTCCAGGTACAAAATAACGCAGATAGATAAAGATAGAAATATTGGCTATAATAAGAAAAATATTTACAACAGGGATTGTGCTGGAGGGATTTTCATCTTTTAAAGGGATCATTTATTATCTCAGATAGAAGTCACAAAAATTAAAAAAGCTCATAGCTCATAGCTCTCAGCTCACAGGGAATAAGGATTTTTCATCATTTAATCCTGCTTGACGCAGGAGGGTACTATCAGATATTAGCGCATTGCTTTTATACAAACAAAATAGCGTACTTCTTAACAAAATATCAAGGGCTAAACTTAATACCACATAGACAATACATCAACTAAAAAAATCGAAAAACGATGCTAAAGGTG
>JAUWMJ010000213.1 GCA_030613225.1 Desulfobacterales bacterium | reverse complement strand
CATCAGCAGTCGTTGATAAAGAAGTTAATACTCTTATAAATCCATTGCATCCAGACATAAAATTTGTGAATCTTGCAAATATTGACAAGTTTTCATTTGATACAAGACTTTTTAAACAAAAATAACAAGTTAACCTATGTGAACCCAATATCATACGTGCTTGAAACCAGCCAACAATGCAATTCACCAGCCCCGCAACCCTGCTCCGATTTATTTAATAGATTCAGGTATATTGCTTCTGCAAAGTTGAGTGCCAAATCCACAGCGGGCCGGTGATCGCATTAGCAATCCAAGCCACCCATGAATAGGAGTATTTATGTTTAAAGTAATAGAAAGTGGCTCTAACCGTTTAGATATAGAGATGAGTGGCAAGTTAGATGCAGAGTCAATGACAGTTGTTTTAGATGAGCTCGTTAGTAAATCGGAAAATATTGAAAATGGCAAAATGCTATACGTAATCATTGACTTTCAACTACCAACGCTTAGCGCAATTGGAATTGAACTTTCTCGCCTGAGCTTGCGATGGCGGGCAGGCGCCGGGTGCCTTGCATCATATCATATGCAGGGGTATTGAGCGACGAAACATTTTTAAAGACACTACCGATCGAAATCGGTTTCTGGAAAAACTCGGTTCTGTTTTGCAAAAGACCTCCACGCCCTGCTACGGCTGGGCGCTGATTCCGAATTGTTTCCATCTTCTTTTAAAAACCGGCAAAGAGCCGATTGCTCAAATTATGCGACGGCTTCTGACCGGCTATGCGGTTACCTCGCACCAAAACATGTATCGAGCTAATATCCCTTTATTTCAGAACTCATTTTTTTT
This sequence comes from Desulfobacterales bacterium, assembly GCA_030613225.1. The sequence continues at coordinate 5,174 of JAUWMJ010000213.1, read as the reverse complement.
AGAAAACGAGCCTGGGTAGCCTTAACATCTGCAAGAGAAACAGTCTTTTTACCAACCTCCATTGCTTCATTTTCAATACCCGACCGTACCTTTGTTTTACTGCCTCCTCAGCTTACAAAGTCCATTTCATACTTTTTTTCTCCGAGCTATTTCTACAATCAAATAGATTATTTTAAAATATCTATAACCTCTTTACATTGATTTAAGTAAAAAACTATTGATAGCGCATAGGGAATTAATGAAAAACCTGATTATAGCGTATTAAACATTGACATTACTATAGTTTTTATTATATAGTAAAGTGTATAAAAAGAGGCTTCAAAAAAACGACTATAAAAGAGGTGTTTCGTGAAAAATGTTCAAATAAGTTTTGATGAGGATCTTCTCAATGAGGTTAACAGGATGGTTGCATCAACACGTCTTTCGCGTTCTGCAATAGTACGGGAAGCTCTCCGTCGCTGGATTAGAGAAAAAAAAATAAAAAAATTTGAAGATGAGTGGATCAGGAAACTTAAAGAAAATCCTGATGATACACAAGAAGCCAAAGCCTGGATAAAAATCGAACAGTGGGGTGATTGATGAATCGTGGTGATATATGGATGATCGACCTTGGAGGAAGGACTGGTTTACGCCCGGTAGTTATTCTTTCAAGACAAAATGTTTTGAAACATCTCAATAAGATCATAGTTGCAGAAATAACAACACAGGGTAAAGGTTATCCCACCGAGGTGTTTATAAATCAAAAGGCAAATTTGCCAAAGCCTTCACTTGTTCAGACAGATAATATTCATACAATACCAAAAAACAGGCTGGAAAAATACCTTGGCACTTTAGATTCCGTAACGATGAAAGAAGTATCCCAAAAAGTAATAATGGCCATGGAACTGGAAAGCTGCCTCTATAAGAATCAGCCGGAATCCAAATTGCTCAACATATAGCTGTGATTTACTAAAAAATAAAGCCAAAAGTGCGATAGGAGTGTGGTAAATAACATTATTTTAAATCGGATCTACGTTCACCCTGCTTCCGTCGTTCTTCCTTAACTCTTTTTTCTTTTCCGTCATTTTCAGTGTAATCCAAACTGTATTCTTTGCGTCTGCGTTCACCCTGCTGCCGTCGTTCTTCCTTAACTCTTCTTTCTTTTCCGTCATTTTTAAAGTAATCCAAACTGTATGTTTCGCGTCTGTCTTCATCTGAGCGACGATCGACTAACGATCGTTTTATCATCTTTTTCTTTTTCATTTTTTTGTCATGCGTTGATTTACTCATGGTAATTCTCCCTTGCTTTTATAAACTGGTCATTCACTTAGCCAGACTCGATACAATAAATTCCCCTATCTTTTCAGCCGAACTTCCGAAAAGATTATCAGTCTCGACAAGTTCAAGGTGCCTGTCATCCCATGGGACACTGTTTTCCTGGACGATATTCTGGATATGCTCGTACTTTCCTCCCAGAGCCTTTATCTTTGTTGAAAGTGGGATATTCTCCTTGAAACCTATATTAAGCAAAAGCAGGTATTCAATCATGTTCGGCATATCCGGGGATGTGGAAATTATTGGAATAACAATAATAGTCCTGTCATCTTTGCGCCCTATGCCGATATAGACATTTCCCTGTCTGACAATGATTTTTTTGGTTCCCTTAAGTTTTGTGTCGGTTTCCACGCGGGATGGAATAGGCTTAAGCACCCCTTCTTTTTTTAATACCTCAATTGTTGTTTCATCCGTTGGTTCACCAAGAAGATTCAAATTGCCTATTTTATAACGAATAGCTCCTTTGATGTCAAAAATGATTTGTTGAAGGTTTTTAAGGACAAGGATGTTTCTGTTTATAAGCTGTGAGGTCTTGAAATTGTGTGCAGCCAGAGCTTCAAAGAGTATTCCTTCAACTTTTTCACTAATGCGGCTTGTTCCCACGGTAACTGTTTTTGCCTGGTGCTTGATTGCATCCACAGGGCGGGCCATGCAGTTGATCGACTCCCCCAGGCACTTAAAAAGGTTGTTTAGCATGTTTAGCGGTGTTCCCTTTACACCGAAATCGAGCTCAAAATCGGATACAGGAAGTCTTCCTGACAGGTACTTGAGGAGGAGTGTCAGATCCGAAGCTGCTTCAGGCCCCATGGCTGTCGGAAAACGGTTTTGAGTTTTTTTTCTTCTGAATTCGTTGTAGAACGTAATTATCTTTTCCCTGAACGATTTTTCCAGAATAGCTTCATAGACATCCATATCCTCTTTAGCATGTTCGTCTAATGTATTTCGGATTTCTTCCTGGAAACCGTATAGAAATCGGGACCCTTCGTTAATGGCAAGGGCAGCGTAATATCCCCAGAGATGTCCAACAAGAGTGTTTAAAATTGGTGCAAGATGTTCACTTATAACAGGAACGTTAAAGACATCTTCTGCATAAGGATCGAACCTTTTCTCCCCTTCATCAGCGATTACAACAGGCATGGCCTTGTGAGCTTTAAATATAGCCGTATCCTTTATAATATCACCAATAACAGTTGGTCTTGTCCCTGCGGCGCAGACAATTATAAGAGGTTCTGATGAAAGATCTATATGCTTTTTGTCTTCAACAAAGTCGGATGAAATTGTCTTATAGCAGAGCTCGGAAAGTTTGATCCGTATCTCGTCTGCTGAAGCCTTGTTGGGGCCGCTTCCGACAGCTGCCCAGTATGTTCTGGCAGGGGCGAGTCTTCTGGCGGAATCTTCGATTTTATTTTTCATTGCCAGAACTTTTCTCATATGCAAAGGGATTTCAAGAAGTCGCTTTATTTCCTCTGATATAAAGGCATCATTCCTGCGACCTTTAAGATCGGCAATAAAAAGTCCGAGGATTGCACCTGCAACGATCTGCGAGTAAAATGCCTTTGTTGAGGCCACAGACATTTCAATATCCCGGCCGCTGCTTGTGTACATGACGCCATTCACCTTGAATGTGATATCCGAATCCCTCCGGTTGACAATGGCAAGGGTATAAGCGCCCCTGTCTTTCACCATTTCTACTGTGCGATTTGTATCTGTTGTTGTGCCTGACTGGCTTATGGCAATTACAAGGGTGTCAATCATGCTCTGGGCGTCGTCTTTTTCGTTTAGTTTAAACCCGGAAAGTTCCGATGCCTTGAGCGCATTGACTTGAATCCCCGGGTCATCCAGGTAATAATTCAGAATGTCGGCACATACCAGGGAGGCGACACCTGCAGTACCCTGTCCGACAAAAAAGATGCGTCGTATTCGATTTTCAGTCAGCGCTTTTTTCAATGACTGCGGAATGATTGTTTCATCGATTGCCGTAACATATGATTTTTTTTCGCCTTCTTTGATCTTCCAGCGGTTTTGAAGGGTTTTTTCAACTGAAATCGGAGATTCTGAAATCTCTTTTAAAAAATAGTGGGGAAATTTCTGGCGATCTATGTCTCTTGATGTAATTTTTGTGTGCTTAATATCCTTTTGGCCAAGTTCAACCGGGGTTCCGTCATAAAACATTGCATTGATGCCCTCAACGCCTCCGTCTGATTTTTGACTGAGAATGAAAATCTGTCCATGGGTATCTCCTTTTATCCCTTCAGCAACTGTTTCCCCGTCCATTTTAATAAAGGATTGAGTCTCTTCAATAAACCCGTAAACTTCCGAAACAGGCATATAATGATTGTCAGCCAGTCCTATAAAGATAGACTGGCCGCTTCCTTTCTGGGCCAGAAAAAGCCTTCCGGGTGCAAGATCGGTATGCATGGATATGGCGTGGGACCCCTCGAAATCATTAACTGCCAGCCGAAATGCTTCCCGGACACTGTGGCCCTGTTTAAGATACTTTTCAATCAGGATGGGAATGATTTTAGTGTCGGAGGTTATGTCGCTGTGGATAGAATTTCCGCCTGACTCAAAACCCTCTTTCAACTCAAGGTAGTTATCGATATCACCGTTTAAGCATACATGAATTATTCCTGTTCTTTCCGTCCGGTCTCCAGGCATATCGTTGCCAACAGGATGACAGTTTGCTTCAGTGATAGCACCAACCGATGCCCAGCGTGTATGGGAAGAGACGGTATGAAACCTGTGGGGAAAATCGGCTATTATTTGAAGAACCGGATCGTTTTTAATCTGTTTTCGCAAAAAACTTATATTATCCCCGAGCTTTCCGATTTCAGCTGCAATTTTATAGGTCAGAGTGATCGCTGAGAGCTTTTTTTCGCTTTCATCTTTTGTCTCATTAAAACTGATCCCCATGTTTACCAGAACATCCTGGGCCGACCGCTCTTTAAACCGGTCAAGAAGATTCGCATTCTCAATGGTTTTTTCAAATTTTTCAAATTGGGCCTTTTCCATGATAAACATCAAAGAGATGCCTGCTGAGTCGCGGCCCCTTACTTCAAGACGGTCAATGGAGTTAAGAACAGCGTTAATATTTTTAAATATATGTACGGAAGAAAAGGTTGGCGGGGTTTGGCAAAGACTGAGCAGATTATTAACCTTTTTTAAATTATCTATGATTTCAGAATTAAGACACCAGGCAATATCTTTTAAATTTTCGATTCGTTGTGTGATTGTATCAACATCTCCGGCCTCAAGATGACCCATATTGTCAGACAGCGATTTTACTTGTTCATCAATGATATTTGAAAGGCGATCTGCTAATTTTACAAGTTCGTCCTGCATTTCTTCGTTAATAAAAAGCTTGTAGAAAAGATCTTTGTCTTTTAATGTGCGGACGGATTTAAAGAGGGCGTCGATAAGATCTTTTCCGCCAAGATAATGACCGTCAAAGGAGTAATCATTTTTCCGACAAGCCTCATATGAAAACCGATCAATTTTTTCAGCCATGCCGTCTAAAGATGCTATATCGACCGATCGGTCTGCCTTCTCTTCACCCTTAAATGAGACTATCCCGGCAAGCCCGCAATTCAGCATGTTTTCCGTGCAGGGAAAAAATATAATGGAATTTTCAGGCACGCCGGCTTTGCTTTTACCAAAATAAACATTTGCCTTAAGACAGCTATTAGCAAGTTTACAGGCATTTTGAAAAAAAGCTATAATCTTTTCAGCTGCGATTTTACCCGCGCCTTCAATTGATGATTTTATAAGTCTATTCATTTTTATTCTCTTTCTTTTTTGAGTATTTTACTGACTTTTTCAATATCGTCAGGTCGATCTACGCCTATACTTTTGTGCTTTGT
>JAUWMJ010000094.1 GCA_030613225.1 Desulfobacterales bacterium | reverse complement strand
TGCCTGTGCGATGCACCTGTCTGCGTGGGGATACGTACAGGCAGGTGCAGACAGGTGAGCTATGCTCAAACTGGCCTGAAATTGCAATTCCGGTGTAATAAAATAAGATTGACAACAAAACCTGCTTAAGCCATCCTGAAGCTTATTGTTTGTATTAATGGCTGCTTCAATATGTTGGTTGAAGCTGAAGCCGATACACAATTCACGATTTTCGCTTAATTCGAACTGAAAAAGCGATGTCTTATCTTTTTTTTATTTTTTGGCACAGATTGCAACTTCAGGACCATTGTTATTGCATTTTGAGTCTTGAAGTGATACTAGAAAAGTATCAAAGATATCCAGCGAGACCTTTGTGAAAGCTTTGTGAGGGCGACATCCATTTTAGTGATGGCGATGAAATAGGAGAGTTATTAATGGAAATAATCATAACTATAGAAGTATGGCAAAAGGGGAAATGGTTTGTTTCGAAATGCCCGGAATTAGATTTTGTTTCTCAGGGAGAAACCAGAGAGGATGCCAAAAAAAATCTTTTAGAGGTTATCCAAATACAAATTGAGGAAATGAAAGAGTTGGGCACTTTAAATGATTACTTGGCTGAATGCGGATATGAAAAAAACGATAACAATATTTTTCCTCTACCGGAAATGATTGGGTTTGAAAAGCACTTGTTGAAAGTAGCATAGATGCCTAAAATTTCACCTACGCACTGGAAAACACAATTATCAATATTTCAACTTTATGGATGCCACTACAAACGTAAAAAAGGTTCCCATCATATCCTTATTTGTCCAAATGCAAAAAGAGCTGTTGTGATACCTGAGTATAATGAAATTAACGTTGACATCATTAAAAACAATATGCGTACAGCTGGAATGACACGCGATGAGTATTTCGAGCTTTTAAAGCAAAGTTAAATAATTTTCATATTCGCCACCCCAGTCGTAATGACCACCATAAAACCTTTGCTTACTACTAAATTGCGTTTTTCCCTTGAAGAGGGATTAACCTTATCGATGATCAACAGCTCGTGAAAAAGATCCTTAAGTCAGCCGCAGGCGGATCAAACACAAACCGCCTGCGCGCGCCAATGTGGCACATCCGTCTTTGGAGAAGCCCGCCAACTGAAACCTTTATCATCTATGATGAATCCTCATCGCCCAGCGCGGATGATCCGCCTTCGGTATATACGGCGCGACAAGTTACATAATCGATGCTGATTATCCGATTGACTTGTCTCTGCGTAGCTCTAAGATCGAAGTCAGACCTGTCGCGGTGTAGCTCAGCGAAGACGGAAGCTGATGCCGATACACAATTTGCAATTTTCGTTTGATTCGCACTGAAAAAAGCAATGCCTTATCTTTAACCCGCAACTCGTAACCCGGAACACTTATGTGATAACCAAACAAATAAATTTAAAATGACGCATTATGGTTAGAGATAAATGTTTTTGTAAGGTCATTTAACCTTTAAGATAAACATCGTCATATCATCAAACTGCTCTCTTTCGGCTTGAAAAGCATATACGTCTTCAATTAACTTTTCGCACATATCTTGTGCGGACATGTCTGCATACTTATCAAGAAGTTTAGCAAGGCGCTTTTCTCCGAACTCCTCATCCTTCTCGTTTACAGCTTCGGTAATCCCATCGGTATACAGAACTATAGCGCCCCCTTTCTTCAGACTGATTTCGGCTAACTCCATGTACATACCTTCCATCACCCCTGCTACCATGGTTTTCATCTGTGGCAACATACCAAACTTTTCACCTGGAGCAATTGATTTCTTTACAAACGGCATATTGTGCCCGGCCGTTGAGTAAATCAATCGACCGGTAGTGATATTAAACACACCATAAAATAACGTTATAAACATATTTGCCTCTTGGTCCAAAGCCACAAGCTTGTCGTTGAACTCGGTCAGTACCATGTCAGGTGGCAAGTCCCTGGAGCTTAATATTCGAAATAATGTGCGGCTTACAGCCATAAAAAGTGCGGAAGGAACACCTTTACCGGAAACATCACCAATTACTATTCCACAATTATTATCGTCAATCTGAAAAAAATCAAAATAATCTCCCCCAACTTCCCGTGCAGGATCGCATTTACCCCACACATCAATTTCCTTTAACTGGGGAAACTTTTTAGGAAGAAAACCCTGCTGAATAGTCTTTCCAAGTTCCAGTTCACTCTCAACTCTTTCCTTGGCTTTTGTAGTTTCCGTCAATTTATCAATATACAAACGAAGATCATCCACCATTTTATTAAAAGCCGTGGACAGCTCACCAATTTCGTTTTTTTGTTCTCTGCCTTCAATACGAATCGAAAGATTGCCTTCCGAAATCTGGCGCGCAGCCCGTGTCAGCTTCAACAATGGCCTTGTCAGGGAAACAGAAACAATAATCGCTCCAGCCACGGCGACGGAAAAACCGAAAACAATCCAGATGATCAGGTTACGCTGCATCTCTGCTGCCGCCTGGTATGCGTCTTTTTCATTCTTCTCAACAATAACTCCCATGTTCAGGATACCTGGAATACCGTATGCACCCAACATTTTCTCGCCTGAGGAACGCTGATAAGGCTGGGCGCCAATTGTTCGGATATTCGAAGCCAGCAATTCCTTCACTGTTTTAACAAGCCGATTCTCGCTGAGATCCGGCATGCCGAAGGCAAAAATCTCGCGCCCCTGCAGGTCAATTAGTGTTATGGGAACTTTTTCAGCAGATTGATGGTTTTCAATGCGTTTTCTAAGACGATCAAGATTTATTCTGGCGGAAAGGGTTGCGCTTCGGCCAAAGGTCCGTTTGTCAAGTTCAAGTATCAGCGTAATTAACCATACATCTGCTTCGGTCAGATATGTTAAATCGCCTGCATAGATTTCTTTTTCCTTTTTTAATGCGACAATCCGTTTGGGTGTTAATTTCAGGAATTGCTTCGAATCGACTGATATTTTTCTAAGTTTATTTGAAAATTCATCTTGAGTAACAAGAAGTGGGGTCGAAGCGCCCTGAACAGAAATTTGAAGCGCTACGATATCGGTTACACTTTTCATTCCTTCGGTTAGAAGAGAAAGCTTTGCATTAACACCCAGGTCTTCACTTTCAACAGCTTTTTTTATCAACCTGAGAGGAGCCAGCCATGAATACTTATAAAAGTCCTCAATTTCCTGTGTTACCTTTTTAGCCGTTACGATAAGTTTATCGTTGGCAGAACTTTTTAGCTCATCCCTGGTTATCTTAATCATGCTCCGTCCGGCAATTCCCAGGGGAATCAATGCAAGAATAATAGAGAAAACAAGCAATTTGGTTCGCAAGCTCATGTTTTTACCTGTTTGTCTTGGACCTTGGGCAGGTCGTTATTTATTCAATTTTAAAACCACGTACTTTGGACGTGGTCAGAGATAATTGGCTTTGCTTGAGTAAATAAGAGTGTCTAAAGTGAGCTAAATCCGCCAAAGTACGGTGGCGGATAAAATGCCTAAAGTTGTGGTGTCGCTCTGCTCCAGGCTTCGCCTCTTGTCGCGGCGTAACCAAAGGTGAAGCCTGATTGGCTACGCCCCGGCAAGCCATCTTTATCTACAAAAACAAAATAGACAGAATTCCTTAACTTTAGTCACTTTAGCTCACTTTAGACACTTTAGTCACTTTTAATCTGGTATATCCTACAACCCCTTTAAGGGGTAAATCAATGCCCCGTCCTTCGGGCGTTCATCGATTATCCGGATGATATCTAACCCTGTTTCTTCCTTCCTTTTTTGCCTGATAGAGCGCATGGTCGGCCGCAGATACAAGTTCAACAGGAGACCATTGCACCAGATTGTTATACAAGGCAATGCCGATGCTTATAGATATCGAAAAATCTGATAAATTATATTTAAATCTATGACTGGAAACCTTTTTTCTTAATCTCTCACAAACAGCCGTAGCACTTTTTAAAGATGTATACGGCAATATAACGGCAAATTCCTCACCTCCGTATCGGCAGATGAGGTCTCCTTTGCGAAAGTGTTTATCAAACATCCTGCCAATAGTAGAAAGTACCATGTCGCCCGCAAGATGCCCGTATGTATCGTTGATATCTTTGAACCTGTCCAGGTCGATCATGCAAAATCCCAGATTTCGTTTATATCTTTTCGCACGTGCAACTTCCCGCTCCATGGATTCAATGAAGTAGCGGCGGTTATAAAGGCCGGTTAATTCGTCTCTGGTTGACATTTCAGCCAGCTGTATCTGAGCCCGTTTCATTTCTCTTTCCAGGCTTGACATTTCAGCCAATTTTCCCTGGGCAAGCTTTATTTTTTTTTCCAGACCAAATTTTTCAACTGTATTGGTTATACTTCGGAAAAGTGACTTTTTGCTGATTTTATTTTTAGGCAGATAATCATAAGCACCCGCATCAATAACCTCGGAAGCGATCGTTTCATTACCCTGTCCGGTAATAATTACTACCGGTATTTTAAGTTTGCTCTCGCTTAATAACTTCAGGATATCGAGTCCGCTGCCGTCGGAAAGAAAATATTCCGATAAAATCAAATCAACAGAACTATCGTTCAACAGGGAGATGGCTTCTTTTATATTTTTTGCGCGGATCAAATCGAGTTGTATAAAGGTTTTTAAACAATTATATATTTTCTTAAAGTCAGCGTCGGATTCTTCCACAGACATTATTGATATTTTTTTATCAACGGCCTCTGTTGAGTTGTCGCTGTCATCCGAGTCTATATTGTCCTGAGGAATTGTCTGGATCCTCTTAATTATTTCAGAAATCTTTTGCCCGGCATCTTCTATGCCTTGCCTGTATTTTTGAAGCTTCTCGGGAATTTTTCTTTCCAGCCGCATCAACTCAACATTATCCATGAGTGCTGTCAGTGGCTGGTTCAATTCATGGGCGGTTGCTCCGGACAGCTGAAGCAACACCTTGAGTCTTTCCTCTTCAATGACAGATTTTTGTTGATTTATAATTTTCTTATTGGCCTTTTTCAGCTCTTCAACAGTTCGCTTAAGTTTGACAGCTGTATCTTTCAAAGCTTCTTTCGCCTGGTGGCGTTCCACAGCATAACGTATTGCACGCACGAGTGATTTGCTGTCTGTCTGACCCTTTACCAGGTAGTCTTCCGCCCCTGCATTCACGGCATTGACACCAAGAGTTTCATCGTCCTGGCCTGTAAACACAATGATGGGAATATCTGAAGCCTGAGCATACACTTTATTTAAAGTTTTAATCCCGCTGCTGTCAGGAAGTCCAAGATCAAGCAAAATAATGACAAAATGTTCATCTTCCAGGTGTTCAAGTCCCGAAGAAAGAGTATCGGCATGAACCAGCTCAAATGTAATATCCCTTACTTGATCCAGCATTTGGCATATCAGTTGAGCAGTATAGAGGTCATCTTCAATCAACAAAGCTCTTACCGGCTTATTTTTCATTCCCTCTCCAGTGTATTTTCTATTATTAGCTAATAACTATAGCACATAACTTGTCTTAAGTTCAAGAAAACATTCAACATGCAAAAGGGTAAACGCATTTGGAAATAATGTTACCTTTGGAACCGGTACGGGTTACGGGTTGCGCGTTTCGGGTTGCGAGGTACGGGGTACGAGTTGCGAGTTGCGAGTTGTTAATCGGAAATAATCCTTTTTGGGCACACCCGGTTAAAGCGTATATTTTATCACAACATGCTGATTATATTAAATGTTATAAGTGTACTTAATCCTGAAGGACCCTTTTTTATAACCCGCAACTCGCAACTCGTACCCCGCAACTCGTACCCCGCAACTCGTACCCCGGAACACTTAACAGTTCGAAAAAAAAGATACAGAAAAATATGGTTTGACTGTACCCGAAAATACAGTATAAAATAGACTTTGATGAATTCGTAAAAAGTGGATTTTTACTTTTTACGAAACTGTCGGAATTTGGCTTAACAGAAAATATTATTCTCGAAGGAGTTTTTTTAAAGGATATACCATGGCTGCAAAGGAATTGAAACCCAAGCTTGCCGCCATTTTCAACTGTCAGACTCAAAAATAGATATATCTCCATTGAACAGCATAAAAAATTCAGTAAAATATCTCTTTTCTCCTTTTCAATTTAAAGGCCTTACGCTTAAAAACAGGATTGTATTACCTGCCCTTGCGTCCTTTATGTTAGACGATGACGGCTCCATTACCGAAAAGACCGTTAATCATTACCGTCTCAGGGCTGCAGGTGGCCCCGCCATGGTTATTACAGAAGCCTGCGCTGTTTCGCCGGAAGGGATTGTATCCAGCCACCAGGCCGGAATTTACGACGATCGGTTTATAAAAGGGCTTTCGAAAATTGCCCGTACAATTAAATCCCAAGGCGCTGTTCCCGCCATTCAGTTGCAGCATGCAGGCAGGCAGACATCAATCAGGGTAATAAAACAAAAACCTTATGCTCCGTCACCATTGCGCTGCCCGACGATAACGGGAGATGTTGAACCACTGACCATTGACGGTATTCGTTTATTGATTACAAAATTCGGCGATGCTGCAGTTCGGGCACGGGAAGCCGGATTTGAGCTGATTGAGGTACATGGAGCTCACGGTTACCTGATCAATCAGTTTCTTTCCGGATTTTCAAACATCAGGGAAGACGAATATGGCGGTGATACTGATGGAAGGACACGGTTCGCCGGAAAAGTGGTCCAGGAGATAAGAAAACGAATTGGTAACGATTTCCCTCTATCTTTTAAAATAAGTGCCCAGGAATTTGTACCCGGCGGCCTTGCTGTTAAAGAGAGTATCCGGATTATAGAAATTCTGGTCGGTGCAGGTATTGATATTGTTCAGGTCTCGGCGGGTAATGATGCCACCCCTGAATGGATCTGTCAGCCCGGTTTTATGAAAAAAGCCTGTCTTGCTGATTCTGCTGAAAAAATCAGGAAAGCTCTGGACATTCCCGTAATGACTGTCGGCAGGATCAACGATCCATTCATTGCCAATGAAATTTTAAAAGCCCAAAAGGCAGACCTGGTTTGCATCGGCAGGGGGCTGATGGCTGACCCCAAAATGCCACAAAAAGCGATGCAGGGCCGTTTTGATGACATCAGGACCTGCATTGCCTGCAATACATGCATGGAATCAATTTTTAAAAAAGGTCATGTTCAATGCCTGGTAAACCCCACGCTTGGCAGGGAAAAGGAGATGGAAATCCTTCCTGCAAAAACACCAAAGAAAATCATGGTAATCGGCGGCGGCCCGGGAGGGCTGAATGCAGCATGGGTTATGGCAAAAAGGGGGCATAATGTTCACCTTTTTGAAAAACATTCCCAACTGGGCGGACAGTTAAAACTTGGCGGTGTGGTGACTTTTAAGAAAGAAATATTGAATTTTATCGCGTTTCTGGAAAGACAGGTCGAAAGGTTTAAGGTCAAATGCCACCTTAACAGCGAAGTTACACCAGACACCATAAAACAGCTTAAGCCGGATGTAGTAATATTAGCCACCGGAGCTATTCCCGCTTTCCCATCAGTTGAAGGAATTGAAAAAAAGATTGTTTTCACCATTGATGATATTTTATGCGGTGACAAATCGATTCCCCAAAAGACCGTTGTCATCGGCGGAGGCGCTGCCGGTTGCGAAATAGCATTTCATCTCTGCGAACACGGATCTTCAACGGCAATTGTGGAAATACTTCCTGAAATCGGGGGCGGTCTTGAAACAATGACGAAAAAAATCCTGCTGAAAGAATTTAAAGAAAATAATGTACGGATTATTACCGAATCGAAGCTGCTCAAGGTTGAGGATAATGGAATTGTGATAATCGACAAAAAGAAAAAGAAAACCTTTATTGAAACTCAAAGGGTTGTCATTGCAATCGGATATCAATCTGATAACAGGCTTTACGATCAAATCAAATCTTTTGGATATGAAATCCATCGAATAGGCGACTGCCTTGAAGCAAGGAGTGCCAAAGAAGCTATCTATGAAGGAATGGTTTTAGGCTGCTCGATTTAGTACCTTAAAAGTTATTTTTTTGCATTTGGTGTCAAAAAAATTGGATTGAAATATTTTCACCGGCTCCAAATGATTGAAGATTGTCGATTGAAGATTGACTATTTAAGGTCCGCCTCCGGCGGATCAATTTAAAAAAATGACAGAGCGACCTGTCGGGTCGTAGCCGAAGGCGAAGCCTGAAGCGATATCCACAAATATTCAATCTTCAATAATCAATAGTCAATTAGGTTCCGGTTTATCCGGGTTAAGGGCTCGGTAAAGTGCCCTGATTCAACTTACTGTATAGTAACAAAAGCGACTGTTACCGGAAAAGATGTGTGGTGCAGCAAATTGGGTTTGCTTATTGCCATTTGCCATGTTATATTGCCAGAAAAGGAGGCTCGATATGGAAACAACATTAGACAGGTTCGGAAGAGTCGTTATACCGAAGCAAGTCCGTGATCATTTGGGCCTGCAACCTGGAGCTGTATTGCAAATTAAGCAAGATCGCCAAAAAATTTTAATGGAACCGGTACATGGAGAACCGCGGTTGGCACTTAAAAAGGGCATACTGGTTTTTCAAGGAACTGCCGCAGGGGATATTGTTGGAGCTATCAAGAAACATCGCGGGAAGCGATTGAGTACATCCGGTTTTAACATCGAAAAATGAAAACACTGTTTGACACTTCAGTTCTTGTGGCAGCAATTGTAGAAGCACATCCCATGCACACGAGGGCTTTACCCTGGCTGCAACGTGCAAAGAAAGAAAAAGTTACTTTCTTTGTGGCCAGCCACACATTGGCAGAACTGTATGCCGTATTAACCACCCTTCCATTGAAACCAAAGATCTCTTCTTCAACAGCATGGCGTCT
>JAUWMJ010000357.1 GCA_030613225.1 Desulfobacterales bacterium | reverse complement strand
CGCATCTGCACGCGTTCAGGGCAACCAGCATAGTAGACTATAGCTGGTCGTCCTGATCACGCACATCTGCAGCACCTGTGAACGCTTACAGGACGGAGATTGAGTGTCCTTTTTGTTCTAATGGGCGTGAGGGTGTTAATTTTCAATATGAAAAATCTAAATAATAAAATCAATCTTTTAATTAATAAAGGTGTCAGAATTCCCAACCCTGAAAGTATTGAGATTGGTGATGAAGTTGACATAGAAAGAATTTCCGGGGACGGAGTTTCAGTCTATTCGGGATGCAAAATATTTGGCAGTTCAACTCTTATTCTTCAAGGGTCTAATATAGGTTATGAAGGGCCTGTGACCATTGAAAACTGCCATATTGGACCTGAAGTAAAGCTTAAAAGCGGCTTTTATAAACAAGCGGTTTTTCTAAATAAAGTTTCTATGGGGTTAGGTTCACATGTCAGGGATGGAACAATACTCGAGGAGGAAGCGAGTGTCGCCCATACTGTCGGTTTAAAACAGACCATCCTCTTTCCCTTTGTAACCCTTGGAAGTCTTATAAATTTCTGTGACTGTTTTATGGCAGGAGGGACAGATCGTAAAAACCACAGTGAAGTAGGAAGTTCATATATCCATTTTAACTATACACCGAATCAAGATAAGGCGACTGCTTCACTTCTCGGAGATGTGCCCAATGGAGTAATGCTAAATCAGAATCCTATTTTTCTGGGAGGGCAGGGGGGCCTTATAGGGCCGTGCCGACTGACTTATGGCACAATAATAGCTGCCGGAACAATAAACAGAAAAGATGAATTAAATTCAGGACGACTGATTTTCGGTGGAGTAGGGAAGGGGGGTAGTGTCCCATTTACGCCCGGAGTATATCGCAGTGAAAAAAGGATTGTAATAAACAACATTATTTATATCGCAAACCTTATGGCGCTAATGCAGTGGTATAATCATATACGTTCCATGTTTATTTCGCAGGTTTTTCCTCAGCAGCTATTAAATGGACTTAAAGAAAAGCTTAATATGGCTATAGAAGAGAGGGTAAAGAGACTTGGCGAATTATGTAGGAAGATGCCCGCTTCTGAAATTGGAAAAGAAACATCAGAGAAACTGATGAGTCAGAAAAATGAGCTACGAGACAGATGGCGTGAAATGGAAGACGCGTTTAAAACACATGAAAATAAAGAAGGCGATTTGAGCATCAGGGACTTATTTTTAGAAACGATAAATCTTGGAATCAAAAAATCCGGCAGGGATTATATTCCAGTAATAAAAGGTCTTTCAGTTGAAAATGCAACCCAGGGAACAAAATGGCTCCAGGGTATTGTTGATGGTATTACTGCACAGATAATTAAAATTATACCTAATTTTAACAGTGACTAAAGTGCCTAAAGTGAACTAAAGTGTCTAAAGTTAAGGAATTCTGTCTATTTTATTTTTTTAAAAGATGGAGCTAAGCGACACAACAACTTTAGGCATTTTAGGCACTTTAGTTCACTTTAGGCACTCTTTAAGATTTACTCAGGCAAAACCAATTATCTCTGATCACGCACAAAGTACGTGGTTTTAAAAATTGAATAAATATGGTGTTAAATTACTATGAAGCAAGAAATTAAAGAATTGATCTATAAGGCTTTGAAGAAAACTTATCAAAAAGGTGATTTGCCTTCTTCTGAATTTCCGGAAGTCGAATTAGAAGAGCCAAAGGCTCGGATACATGGCGATTTTTCGACAAATATAGCCATGATTATGGCATCTTCCCAGAAGATGGCTCCTAAAAAAATTGCTGAATCAATTATAAATCGTATGGACGATTCCGGTAGTATAATTTTAAAGGTTGAGATTGCCGGACCTGGGTTTATTAATTTTTATTTAAGGCAATCGGCATGGTATCCTGTTCTCCGCAGGGTTTATGAAGAAGGCGAACGCTACGGGTTTTCAAATATCGGAAAGGGCAAGAAAATCCAGGTGGAATTTGTAAGCTCCAACCCGACAGGGCCGCTCCATGTAGGTCACGGCCGTGGTGCTGCCGTCGGTGACAGCGTGGGTAATATCCTTTCTTTTTGCGGATACGATGTTCAAAAGGAATACTACATAAATGACTCGGGCAGGCAAATTAACACCCTGGGACGTTCGGTTTTTCTCAGGTACAGGGAACTTTTAGGAGAAAAAATCGAGTTTCCTGCTACCTGCTACCAGGGAGATTATATACGGGATATTGCGATAAAAATAAAAGATGCTGATGGAAATAAATTTATTGACCCAGATAATAAGAAGGATGAAGAGAAGGCTGTTTCATATTGTGCAAGACTGGCGGCTGAAGAAATTCTTGAAGGAATCCGTCAGGATCTCGATTCTTTTGGAGTAAAGTTTAACAAATGGTTCAGTGAACAAAGCCTGTACGATTCAGGCATGGTCGATTCGGTAATAAAGGATTTTAAGAAAAAGAAAATTATTTATAAAAAGGACGGAGCCCTGTGGTTTAAAACAAGTGATTTCGGTGATGAAAAGGATCGAGTGGTTGTAAAGAAAAATGGTGAGAAGACCTATTTTGCTTCGGACATAGCATATCACCAGGAAAAGTATGAAAGGGGTTTTGACCAGGTAATAGATGTATGGGGAGCGGATCATCACGGATATATACCGCGTATGAGCGCTTCAGTCCAGGCGTCAGGTAGAGACAAGAATCGGTTTCATGTTATTTTAGTCCAGCTTGTAAATCTTTTGCGTGGCGGAGAACCTGTGGCAATGTCCACCCGTGCAGGAGAGTTTGTTACATTAAAAGACGTAATAAGCGAAGTGGGAAGTGATGCGGCAAGGTTTATTTTCTTAACGCGCCATTATGACAGCCCCCTTGATTTTGACCTTGAGCTTGCAAAGAAAAAGACCAGCGACAACCCTGTTTATTATGTGCAGTATGTACATGCGCGCATATCAAGTATTATCAGAAAAGCCGCAGAAAGAGAAATAAGCTACATTGTGGCCGATGACGAGGCTGTAGCCATGTTAATACAGCCTGAGGAAGTAGAATTGATGAAAGCACTGGCACGTTACCCTGAGACGATAGAAAACAGCGCAAAGCTTATGGAGCCACACAGGGTAACATTTTTCCTTATGAATCTTGCCTCTTTGTTTCATGCCTATTATAATAAACACCGGGTTTTAACGGATGATCCGATATTAAGCCGTGGCAGGCTTTATCTTGTCACAGCGGTTCAAAAAGTTATCCGAAACGGTTTGACCCTGCTTGGTGTGTCGGCCCCTGATAAAATGTAAAAATTTACCACGGAAAGACACGGAGTATCACTGAAAAAAACAATCACGAAAACACGAAAGGACGAAAACACGAAAAAGGTATGAATAATAATCAATATAAAGAATTTTACCTTGAAAATGTAGAAGATAAAAAGCAAAAGTATCAATTTGAA
>JAUWMJ010000023.1 GCA_030613225.1 Desulfobacterales bacterium | reverse complement strand
ATAATTCTTTCTTGAATTGTTGGAGCCACCGAAAAAAGACAACACGTACTCGGTATTCTGCCATTTTCTCTCAACTTTACCGACAAGCGCCGAATGACCGGACCAGGGATTTCGGTTTAGCTCTTTAATATCCTTGACCAGACCACTACGCAACAGATTCAGGTGAATATATCGAACCAGCTCTTTCAGATAAACATCCTCCTGACAAACGATGGACTTATAACGGTTTTGCCTCCGGCTCCGCTTCCAGCCCGTAGGGCTTACAGGCCGGAGGGTGGAGCCTACACCTCGGAGAGAAATAGATGACCGTATCTGCGATGGCGCCTGTTAAAATTTACGACATAGCCGGTGAGAATTTTGCGCATACAAGAGGCTAAAGGCATATTCTTTGTTTTACATAGGATATGGAAATGATTCGGCATCAAAACCAAGGCATAGATTTCCATAGCTCCATCCCGGGTCAGGGCCGACAGACGATTTATAAAATCATTGCGATCTATATCGCTATGAAATATTTTTCTCCCCTCAATACCCCGGCCCATGACGTGGTGCAACACGCCAGGAGCATCTAATCTTGCTAATCTTGACGGTCTCGTAAAAAGTCCCAACAAATTATTTTAACCACAACATACAGTATTGCGAACTTTTGTTATGCCCATATATTGTGGTTAAAAACCGGTTGTCCGACTTTTTACGAGACCATCAATCTTGGCATAACCTGTAATTTTCATAATATTAATCGTCAAGCACTTTCTGCACGAATGTCCCCCATACCGTCCCCCATTCCGTGCAAAGCGTGTGAAAAGAATTGGTTCCTTATTATTTGGGACGGGTTTCATTCTCTTGAGTGTCCTGGAGACATTGAATAAACGCCGGGATAAAGATTTTCAAGTCGTGGATGATACACAGGTCGGAGACGTTAAAGATAGCTGAATCAGGATCCGTGTTGATTGAAACGATGAATTCAGATTCCTGCATGCCGGCAATATGCTGAAAAGCCCCGGAGATGCCGCAGGCAATATATAGCCTTGGTGAAACCGAGGTACCGGTGACACCTACCTGACGGTTATATGGCAGCCACCCCCGGTCACAGACCGGTCGTGAACCTGCCACGGCAGACCTTGTGAAAGATTGGGCCATTTGATTGATCAACGCCAGAGACTCCTGGCTGCCAATGCCGTTTCCGGCGGCCACAATGACGCCGGCTTCAGACAGGCTCTCATCCTGATCGCCGGCAGGGATGTTTCTGAGATGAGCCGTTTTCAATGTAACCGAAGGGGCTTGTGTAATAGTGCTTTCTCCTTTGCAGGCAGGGAAGAAGGAAGGCGCTTTAAAAACGCCCGGAGCGGCCGTTAATATGACCTTTGGAGCCTGAGAAGCAACCTGTTCCTCGAATTTTCCGCCGAAAACAGGCCGCTTAAAAACAAGTCTGCTCTCTGACAATTTAATGTCTGTGATACCTGAAATACAGGCAGACTCAAGTATCACTGCCAGACCGGCTGAATAGTCCGTGCCAAGGGCTGTGTGGGGGATAATAAGCGTCGAAAATTGGCGGTGTTTTAATATTTTACCCAATACCTTCAGACAGGTCTCTCCGGTGAGAGGGCTGTCATGGGTCAGCCGAACCGCTTCAACATCAATACCGGTCTTTTGGGCAATAGCATCTGAAACCGGAGAATCAGGTCCTTCCAGAACCATTATGGAAATTCTGCCGCCATGGTATTCTCTGATGCAGCGGGCCAATGATACCAGTTCAAAGGTAACCGGCAGGGTCTTGTGGTTTTGATGTTCGGCAATGATAATAATGTCTTTATTCATGGTCGCCTTAATACTGATTTTTGTTGAAGGATTGCCATTAAAGACGCCGCCTTCTCTTCTACTGATCCGGCCAGGACTCGGGCCGGTCGTTTTTGTTCGGCAGGCTTGATCGAAACCCTTGTTTGCCTGGGTTCCGGTTTGTCCAACGTCGATGCTAAAAGCGTCAACGGCCTTAATCGGTTTGCTCTTAAGAGATTTGAAAGTGATGGATAACGGGGACTGTTGATTCCTGGTTGAACTGCTAGTACTGCTGGTAATTCAATCGTTAAAACGGATCGTTCTCCGCCTTCAAGTTCGCTCTGTATTTTCAATATCTGTTTTTTATCAGCGATATCAATGGAAATTACCGCTGAAACCGACAGCCAGCCAAGGGTTGCGGCAAGGACTGGTCCTGTCTGGCCCTGCATCAGGTCTTCTGACAATGCACCGGTCAAAATAAGGTCGTACTGTTTTTTCCTGGCATATTGCGCGATCCAGGAAGCGGTTTGAAATGGATCGGCATCTTCTGTCTCATGGCAAAGAATGTGAACTGCCTTGTCTGCTCCCATGCCCAATCCGCGTTTGAGAACCTCTTTGGCTCTTTCAGGGCCCACAGTGATCAGGTCAATGGTATTCTCTGTAGGTTCGTTTTTTTGGGCAAGCGCATCATTGAGGATGAGCCCTGCTTCCAAAGCATATTCATCAAATCGATTTGTCCGGTACTGGTCGATATCGTCTATGGCAGCGGTATGGCCGTCAGCACGAATGGAAATATCTGTTTCCAGAACAGGGACTTGTTTTATACAGACTAAAATATTCATTTCATGAGTTTAAAATTTTTTATTTAATTCAATTATTAATTCAATTAAGTAATTATGTCAATAAAAAAAAACGAACGTTCGTTATTTTTTTATTGACAGGAGTTGTTTGATTCTGTAGTTTTAAAGCCGTGCTGAAAATTTATGACAACAGGAGCTTTCATGAACAAATCACGTGTATCTGTGGTAAAGTACGAAAAACCTTTTGAATCCGTTGCCCGTGCAGTTGAACGCTGCGGGGGAATGGATAGAATTCAAAGGGGTTCAAAAGTATTTATCAAACCCAATATCGTTTTCTGGACAAAAGAGGTTCTGTTCCCCAAGTGGGGTGTGATCACTACGTCCCGGGTGATAGAGGACATGGTAAAACTCCTTAAGGATTGCGGGGTAGATGATATTACGATCGGGGAAGGAATGGTCACCCGCAACCCAAAGGACCGGCAGACCCCGGCCCATGCGTTTAAGACCCTTGGTTATGACAAGCTTAAAAAACGATATGGGGTGAGTTTATTGGATGTCATGGACCGTCCCTTTTCCGAGGTTGATCTGGGAGACGATGTGGTTCTTAAATTCAACCAGGATGTCCTGGCGTGTGATTTTGTTGTGGATTTGCCGGTATTAAAGGCCCACAACCAGACAGTGATCAGCTTAGGGATTAAAAATCTGAAAGGACTGATTGATATAAAATCCCGCAAAAAATGCCACAGTCCGGATCCTCAAAAGGACCTTCACTATTATGTGGCAAGGCTTGCAGACAAACTGCCCGCGGTATTTACCCTTATTGACGGGATCTATTCTTTGGAACGGGGTCCGGCATTTGATGGGAAAATGCACCGCCGGAATCTTCTGGTTGCATCGTGGGATATCCTGGGAGCCGATAAAACAGGCGCAAAAATCCTGGGGTTTGACCCGTCAGAGGTGCCGCATCTCGTACATGCCGCAAAAAATCAGAACAGGCCCATTGATTTATCTGATGTGGAGGTGTTGGGCGAATCCCTGGACAACATATCGCAAAAATGCGAATTTGATTTTCCTTACCAGGAAGATAAAGACGGGTGCCTTCCTGCACCTTTGGCAAAGCAGGGAATAAAGGGGATTTTCTACCGGAAATATGACACTTCCATGTGTACCTATTGTTCAAGTATTAACGGCGTTGTGCTGACAGCCATCCGTGAAGCCTGGAAAGGAGAAGATTTTGATCAGGTGGAAGTCCTTACAGGTAAGATGATGAAACCCACCCCTGGAATGAAGAAGACTATTCTCCTTGGTAAATGCATGTTTCTGGCTCACAGGAAAAACCCGGATATAAATCAGGCGATTCCGATAAAGGGCTGCCCCCCTGATCCGGATGATATCGTAAAGGCATTTCATAGTGCAGGGATTCCTATAAGCCCTGCATTGTTTGATAATATTGACCATTTGCCGGGATTCTTTATGGCCCGGTATAAAAATCGCCCTGAATATGACGAAGCTTTTTTCAGGGTAGAATAAATCATGGGATTATTATATCTGATTCGCCATGGACAGGCATCTTTTGGGAGCAAGAACTATGACCATCTGTCTGATATCGGGCAATGTCAGGCCCGAATACTGGCAAGGCATTTTAAGACCGTGGATCTTGTTTTTGATGCAGTGTATTGCGGAACCATGGAAAGACACAAGGAAACGGTCAAACCACTTTGCCGGATGGCCTTAAAAAATCTGTATAACTGCCCCGAACCCATTTGTACTAACGGGTTTGATGAGGTGGATGCCAAGCGAGTATGGCATTATTATTACCCTGCGCTGTCTAATGAAGCGTCTTATATGGATGTTGCTGTAGATCCATTGCAGTTGGACAGGAAGGTGTTTCAGCAATTGTTCGAAAAAATTATGAACGCCTGGATATCTGATCTGGATCCCCAGGGGTTACAGACTTGGAAGAGTTTTGCAGAACGCGTTTGGGACGGTCTTATGGATGTTATCAAAGAACAGGGTCCCGGGAAGACTATAGCTGTTTTTACCTCGGCAGGCCCAATTGCTGCAATCCTTCAACAGACGATGAATCTAACGAATGACGTCACCCTTGGACTGCTGTTGCAGGTAATGAATGCATCCATTACCCGGGTTCAATACAATGACAGGAAATTAACCCTTCACGGATTTAATGGTGTGGGTCATTTGGCATTAAAAAAAGCCCCGGCTCTGATGACCTACCGGTAGTGGCAGCAGCGAATTTAATTAAAAAGAATACCAGGATAACCCTATGTATTTAGGCACGAGACCAATAAGGATATAAAAATGGATTTTACAATTACTGAAAAAATGAAGACCATCTTATCAATGGTTGATGAATTTGTGCAAAAGGAATTGATTCCCATGGAGCCGCTGCTTTTGAACAACGCTTTTGAGCAACTTGCCCCCAAATTGGAAGAAAAGCGGGACATGGTCAGGCAGATGGAGTTGTGGGCCCCCAACCATCCGGTGGAATATGGCGGTATGGGGCTGGACCTCATGGAACATGCCCTTTTTTCAGAAGCCCTGGGAAGAACACCGCTGGGCCATTATGTGTTCAACTGCCAGGCCCCGGATGCCGGGAACATTGAAATTTTACATATGTTCGGGACAGATGAGCAAAAAGAGGAATACCTGCGGCCCCTGGTGGAAGGAAAAATTCGTTCCTGTTTTTCAATGACAGAGGTAGAAATGCCGGGATCCAACCCGGTGATGATGGATACCACTGCAGTGAAAGATGGCGATGATTATGTCATCAACGGTCATAAATGGTATACCAGCTCTTCTGATGGCGCAGACTTTGCCATTGTCATGGCCGTGACCAATCCGGATGGACCCAAATACGGCCAGGCCAGCATGATAATTGTTCCCTGCGATACAACCGGTTTCAACCATGTCAGAAACATTCCTGTAATGGGAGAATCAGGAAAAGGGTATTTCGGGCATGGTGAAATTCTTTACCAGTCCTGCCGGGTTCCAAAAAAAAATCTTCTGGGAAAAGAAGGTGCTGGATTTTCGATTGCGCAGGAAAGACTGGGTCCCGGCCGGATCCATCACTGCATGCGATGGATCGGCGTCTGCAACCGGGCCTTTGACCTGATGTGTGAGAGAGCCGCATGCCGGACCATTGCGCCTGAACGGACACTGGGCAGCAAACAGATCATTCAGTCCTGGATCGCGGAATGCGCAGCTGAAATCCAGGCCTCCCGGCTCATGGTGATTCATGCCGCCTGGATGATAGAAAAAGTCGGGGCCAGCAAAGCACGCAATGAGATTTCCATGATTAAATTCAAGGTAGCCAACGTAATGATAAAAGTGGTGGATTATGCCCTTCAGGTGCATGGGGGGTTGGGGATGACGGATGACACCATCCTGGCCTATTTTTACCGCCATGAAAGGGCGGCCCGGATTTATGATGGCGCCGACGAGGTGCACAAAGTATCCGTGGGAAAGCGAATACTTAAAAGGTTTGCCAAGGCGTCTAAACAGTAGAAAAAGACGAAATGCTTTCCAAGGATGAAAACACCGATGGACTATAAAGAATTTAAAAAGATGATGACTGTTTCCAGAGAGGAAATATACATAGATATTCTTGCTGAAAACCGCAAAAGCATACGCATAAAAAAAGAAAAAACCATTGTTAAAAATCTTGAAAAGATTTTTAAGGCAACGCTGAAAATCAGCAACAGTAAGGGTTTTCAGGCGATGAGCATGCGGGAACTCAGCCAGGAAAGCGGCATCAGTCTCGGAGCACTCTACGCCTATTTTGAAAGCAAGGATGACCTTTTAAGTATGCTTCAAAACCAGCGCAGGGCATTTGCCATGCGGATCATGGAAAAGGAAATTCAAAAAGAGAAACAACCGCTGGGGCAGCTAAGAACCATGATCAGAATCCATCTTTTTTTAAGTGAGTCCATGCAGCCCTGGTTTTATTTTTCATTTATGGAAGCCAAAAACCTGAATCCCAAAGAGAAAAAAAAGGCCATTGAGGGGGAGAGTTACTCAGGGAGCCTCCTGGAGGAAATACTAATCAGGGGGCAAAAGCAAGGTGTTTTCGAAGACAAAGATCCGGGCCTGACAACAGAGATTATCAAGGCCATGCTGCAGAACTGGTACCTGAAAAGGTCCAAGTTACGCTCGCGCAGCACATCTGTGGATAAGTATGCAAAGTTTGTGATTGAATTTGTTGAATCTTTTTTGAGCGTGGAGACAAGAAATTGAACTGCGGGGAGAATTCTATGGGACTACTTGATGAAGCATCCGGCATCCGAAAAGGTGAAGAACTGCCAGAAAATAAGATCAAAGCGTATATACAAAGTAAAATAGACGGCATTGATGATCCTATTACCATCCAGCAGTTCCCCAGCGGCCACTCCAACTTGACATATTTGATTATAGCCGGCAAAAGACGGATGGTGCTCAGATGCCCCCCCCATGGAACCAAGGCAGCCAGTGCCCATGACATGGGCCGTGAGTACAAGATTTTAAGTGCATTGCAAAATGTCTATCCATATTGCCCCAAACCCTTGGCATACAATGAGGATAAGGCTATTTTAGGCAGCCCTTTTTACCTGATGGAATGCATCCAGGGGATAATTATCCGCAAAGATATCCCGGAGCAGTTAAACATGACTGCTGCCGATACTTCACGCTTGTTTGCAAGCATTATAAAAGTACAACATGAATTACATTCCATAGATTTTGAAAATATCGGACTGGCAAATTTTGGCAAACCTCAAGGATATGTGAAACGACAGGTAGAGGGATGGAGCAAACGCTACCGTTCAGCCAGAACCCCGGATGTTGTCGATGGCGAAGATGTCATGAACTGGCTGGCTGATACCATGCCGCCGGATACGGACCGGCCGGCCATTATACATAATGATTTTAAATTCGACAATGTGGTTCTGGATACCAACAACCCGTTTAAAGTAATCGGTGTGCTGGACTGGGAAATGGCTACCATTGGTGACCCGCTCATGGATTTAGGGTGTTCCCTGGGATACTGGGTTGAGCCTGGGGATTCAAAAGAACTGCAAAACTTTCGCATGGGTCCCACAAATGTCCCAGGTGCTTTATCCAGGAAAGAAATGGTAAAACGATACGAGTCTCTTTCCGGTCAAAAAATTGCAAATTTTGATTTTTATTATTGTTTCGGCCTATTCAGGCTGGCAGTGATTGCCCAACAGATTTATTTTCGTTATTTCCATGGTCAGACCCGGGATAAACGGTTTAAAAATTTTGGGTTATTTGTAAACACATCCATAAACATTGCTGAAAGGTTGATAGAAAATAAGTAAGCCATGAAATCCAGAATTTTTTCGCCCCAACCATACCTTAGAAATGCATATGTTCAGACCATTCTCGCCAGTAAGCGAATCAATTTTCAAAGGGCTAGTCGGATGGAAAAAAATGCCAGAGAAATGATCATTGACGCTGGTGAAGACGTCCGCTTACTGGGTTATTATTCTCCGCAATACAACACTGTGTCCAAAGGAATTGTAATCTTGATACAAAATACGGGACCCTCGAAATACGGGACGTTCGTGCAGCACGTGTTTTAATTCTGCAATCTCTGCACGAACGTCCCGTACTCCAAATTATTCGGAAAGGAAAGGCAGGTAATAATGCCGGAAGAGGCCGGAAAAATCTACGAGGACAAAGGACCTTATGTGCAGATAAAAGCCAAAAGAGAAGGATTTTTTAAAGCCTTATTTCGTAGAGATCGATAGGCGCTTTATTGTATCTATTCAGAGGGTATTATTTACCGCCCATTCGCTCCGCTCATTCGAGGCGCAGAGCACGCAGAGATTTTTCTCTTATTTCTTTTTGCTGACCCCGGTGGAATAGGCTTCGCCCCAGTTGAATAGGCTACGCATTCCACGGGGTAAACATTCCACTGGGCAGGGAAGGCGAAAAGAAAACACAGGCCCTTCGGGTAGATCGCACTAAATTTAATCAAATAAAGCGAAGCTTCTGAAGGTTTCTATTTGCCGGTATTTTATCCTGCTATGATTAGCGGGACTCAATGGTAAACATAAAATTAAAATTTTTCTACGTTTTCTGCGACTTTGCGGTGAATAATTTCTTTAAAGTAACAACGAATTCCCCTGACAATTACTCTTTATCTGAAAAGTGTTTTGTCTGTGTATGTCTGTGTGAGTCCGTGGCTAATTTATCCTTTTCGGAGTTTTCTGATATCTCCGATCCTTAAAGTTACCTTCTTAGAATCAAAATATTCTATCAGCGGTATAACAAATTTGCGTGAAACGCCGGTCATGTCTTTAAACTGCGGGGTTGTGATTTCTCCGTTGGAAGTAAGAAAATCGACAAGTCTTTTTTGCAGGCCTTTTACAGCATCTGTGTGGAAATAAAGGTCTTCTTTAGTTTTTATTATAATTCCCTCATCAACAAGGAGCATGAGCACATCATTTGCTCTTGCTGCATCAACATCAAGGGTTTTGGCCAGTTCCTTGAAATACGGCGGCGTGAGCCCGCTCTTTTTGTATGTTTCAATAATTTTCTTTTTGATATCCGTCTGGTCAGTGCCCAGAGAAACCTTATGGTCTGCAAGGCGGACAGTTTCCTCTTCGGCAGCGATATCTTTGCTTTTAATCATCTGATTGATAATAAGGGTGAAAAGTTTTGAATTCATATCCGGCGGAAATTTGGTTTTAAGTTCTTCCCGTGGCATGCCGGCTTTCAGAGGATTGGCTTTGTGATAACCGCTTAAGTTATCTTTTATATTTTTCATCAACCTGTCAAAGGTGTTTTCATGAATGTAAATCTTATTTTCCCTGTCAACCTGGATAATGCCCTTTTTTGACAGAAGTCCCTGTATGATATTATCGAGTTTCTTTTCAGGAATGTTAGTCATTAATTTAAGATTAGAGAAAGAAAGTCCCAAATAACCGGACTCATCAACATGATAGGAGATGATTTCTTCCGGATTGCTGTTTTCAAGGTCTTTTAACCCTTTTACAATTTCAAGTTTAAAACGTTTATGTTTTTGAGGGATCGGGTTTAAGACATACCCGCCGCCAATGGTGCGAACCGGGGAATAACTTCGCAAAACAAACCGGTCATCTTTAACAAGCGCAACAGGGGAGTCGAGTCGAAGCTGGGCTACTGTTGTTTCACCGGGGTTAAGTTCTTCTTTCTCGAGCAGAATCAGGTTGCCCAGCACTTCGCTGGTGCCGGTATGGAGCCTGACCAGCATGCGGTTTTTAGCTGGTTTGCTGTTGCTGGAAAGAAAATTCAGCGATATATCAACCATATAACCTGCCGTTAAAGCGTCGGGATTTGCCAGGACATCCCCGCGATTTACAGATGCTTTTTCAAGCCCCTGAAAATTAATGGCAGTGCGCATTCCTGCCTCGGCCACATTTACACTTTGGTTATGAACCTGAATACCTCGAACCTTTGAGGTTATTGTCGAAGGATATATCATGATGGTATCTCCCACCTGGATACGTCCTGAAATAAGGGACCCTGTAATAACAGTACCAAAACCTTTCATTGTGAAAACCCGGTCAACGGGAAGGCGAAACAGACCGGAGGAAGTGCGATCAGGGATTTTAGCGCTCAGTTTGTCAAGGGTATCAATAAAGTTGTCGATACCCTGTCCTGTTTTTGATGAAACAGGTATTACCGGCGTATCTTCAAGGAAAGTTCCTTGGATAAAATCTTTTACATCCTCCATGGCAAGTTCCAGCCATTCTTCATCCACAAGATCTGTCTTGGTAAGAACAACAAAACCGTATTTTACACCAAGGAGTGAGCATATCTCCATATGCTCTCTAGTTTGAGGCATTACACCTTCGTCGGCTGCAATAACCATGACCACGATGTCTATTCCTGTGGCGCCAGCAACCATATTTTTGACGAATTTTTCATGACCCGGAACATCAACAATTCCAATATGTTGCCCACTGGGAAGGACCAAAGATGCAAATCCGAGTTCAATAGTGATTCCCCGAAGTTTTTCTTCCTTTAACCTGTCAGTATCAGTGCCTGTAAGCGTTTTTATCAAAGTAGTTTTGCCGTGGTCTATATGACCGGCTGTTCCGAGAATAATCTGTTTCAATTAAAAGCTCCTTATTATAGAACTGGTTCTACCTGTTTTTTCTGTTCCTAAGATACTCCGCAAAATATGCAAGTCCAACAAGAATAATAGCAAGTCCTGCAACATAAAAAATTTCAACCCTGCCGTAAAACATCCGTGTCAGGATTACGGCAAATACAGCACCAAGAATAGCCCGCATTACAAAAATATGAAATTTAGTCATAAAATCTGCCTTATCTTATCTCCTTAATATTTTTACCACAGAGATCACAGAGAGCACAGAGGGTTTTCTTTTTTGGTCCAATGGGGAGACGGCCATTGGACAAAAGACTCATTCCTTCGGAAATTTGCTATTGTTAATTTCGAAGTCTACGCTTATCTGCCACGGAGTGGCTGACAGCTTTTTGTTTGCCTGTATCTCCCGGTAAATAAAAATATTCTTCTCTGTGTTCTCTGTGTCTCTGTGGTGATTATTATAATAACAGTTTCTCATCAATTTTTCCGCATGATTCAAATTATGCTTTTATAATAGCAGAATTAAGTTTGGGTCAATAACAGTTTTATATTTTTTAGCTGTAAATTTCTGTGTTAATCCGTGTTAGCTTACAGTTAATTTCAAAAAAGTTCATATCCTTTGATTTTGTTCTTGAAATGGATAGAACAATCTGGTATTAAACTATTTTCCTTGTGGTGGGTGTAGCTCAGGTGGTAGAGCACCGGGTTGTGGCCCCGGTTGTCGAGGGTTCAAACCCCTTCACTCACCCCATTTTATTTTTACCACGGATTTTCACGGAAGCTTCACAGATACTAAAAAACCCAAATACAATCCCGCTTTTAGTGGGATCAGACTTTGTGGTATTTTTGCGCCCGTAGCTCAGCTGGATAGAGCGCCGGACTTCGAATCCGTAGGTCGCCCGTTCGAATCGGGCCGGGCGTACCAATAATGCAAAAGGAGTCGCGCTATTTGCTGATAGCTCGGCTTTTTGTTTTATTGAAACAGAGAAAGATTCGGCTCAAGGAGCAGGCTGAGTCGCAAGGCGAAGTCTCCCTGATTCATCGAAAATTTTATTATGAGTGCATCGAAAGACCCTGCCTGGCAGTATGCGTATTATAATCAATTCAGGTCTTAGATCCCTACTTGACAAGTGCCATGTGTATAATATATACTATTTTATATTGTATATATTTATCAGGAGAGAAAAATGCCTCTAAGTATAAGAAATGCTAAAACCGAAAAGCTGGCCCGGGAACTTGCGGCCGAAAACGGTGAAAATATTACTCAGGCAATCACGCGTGCCCTGGAAGAAAGACTGCAACGACTCCGTGGGCGCCACAAGGCCATCGACCTGACTGAAGAGATATTGAGAATTTCTAAGCGCTGCAGTGAAATTCCCGATAGAGATCCGCGATCCCCTGACGAAATATTGGGCTACGGTTCAACCGGAGCTTCAGAGTAATGGTTATCGACACCTCTGCATTGATCGCCATTCTATTTGGTGAGCCGGAAACGTCATTTTTTGCCAGTGCAATTGCTGATGAATCCAAAAAATTGATCAGTGCTTTCAATGCGTTGGAGACCGGGATCGTAGTTGAAGCCAGGAAAGGAGAGGCCGGTGGCCGGGAGCTTGACCTGCTTATGCACCGTGCTCAGATTGAAATCGTTGCTATGAATGCTGATCAGGCTGAGATTGCAAGGGCGGCCTGGAGGAAATACGGGAAAGGGAATCATCCAGCAGGCTTGAACATAGGAGACTGCTGTGCCTATGCTTTGACAAAATATTCAGGAGAACCGTTGCTTTTCAAAGGAAACGATTTCAGCCAAACGGACCTTCGTGCTGCAATAACGTTTTAACCTAAATTGAGCGATTTTTTGCTCGATTTGCACCGATCTCTTGCGCATCAAGGCTTCGCAAAAATCCTCGACATAACCATGGGTATGTACCCCAAGGGCATTTCCTGCGGGGCACCTGCGGTTTTTGCAAAGCCTTATGCATCAAGATCTCGGAACAACTCTTCGTAAAAAATCGTTCAACTTAGGTTTAAGTTTGAAGAGGTTAATCCTCTTTTAAAAGTATTAAGGTGTTCAACGGGTGTACCACTCAAAAAGAAGGAATTTACCAATAGAGCGAGGTTAGTTTGTCCTGAGCTATGCGAAGGGAATCGGGCAGGGCGTACCTGTAAAATATAGGGGTTATGGTCTAAAGCCATAACCTTTTTTATTAATAGCAACTCATTTTAAAGGGATTCAGTGGATATGAATCAATGTAGATTGAAATGCAGGGCGTGTAGCGGAGAACTGCACGTGAAAAAAGGGTGAAAACAGGTACTTTTGTGCTGCAGGTCATGCGGTGCCGAATATCCCCCTGAAAAGGTGCTTGACCAGATGGATGACGCACTGGAAACGCTGCTGGCAAATATTCAATGCGACAGGATTTGACAGGTGATGGTGTTAAATAGTCTGTTTCCAGTGTTCGCTCTGATTGTAATCGGCATCCTGCTTAAACATTATCATTTGACCGGGGATGTCTTTTTCAAAACGTCGGATCGACTGGTATATTACGTTTTTTTTCCTGCGATGCTCTTCTGGAAAATAGGAGGCGCTTCAACGGTTGATGCCGGCGTTGACCTGAAATATTGCCTGGCTGCAATCTGCAGTGTTTTGTCTGTTTACATTTTGAGCAGTATCTACATTAAGGTATTTGATGTAGAGGACTTTAAGGCAGGTTCCTTTTCCCAGAGCTGCTATCGATTCAACACCTATATCGGTATGGCCGTTGTTTTGAATGCCCTGGGTGAAAAAGGAGTCACCCTTTTTGGGATTTTAATCGGGTTTGTTATACCGGTAATTAATATTCTGGCGGTTTCAACGCTGATCTGGTTTTCAGGAAAACGTTATAATTTCCGTGAGCGTATGGGAGTTACGGCAAAAGAACTTGTTTTAAATCCCCTGATTATCGCATGCATTGCCGGGATGATCTATTCCAGGTTATCGGCCGGTTTTCCTGTTTTTATCGAAAATGCTCTCAGACTGGCCGCCATGGTCGCCCTTCCCCTTGCCTTATTGTCCATAGGGGGGAGCCTGACATTTAAAGTACTCAAACACCATTTAAGCCTGTCTTTGGCAGCAGCGGCTTTTAAACTCCTGTTGTTTCCGGCAATCGGCTACTTTTTTCTTAAGATCTTTTCTGTCACCGGAATCGCTTTTCAGGTGGGTATGATATTTTTTGCACTTCCCACGTCAACCGCCATCTATGTGCTGTCTTCACAGTTAAACAGTGATACAAAATATGCATCTTCAGCTATTGTCCTGTCCACGTGTTTGTCCTTCTTATCTCTTTCTGCCGTGTTGGCGTTTTTTGGTTAAGCGGTTTAATGATGAAGATTCTAAAGGAGTTGATAGCCTATAATTCACAGACAGTGATTGCAGTGACTGTTCACAGTTGTCGGTTCACAGTTCACAGTTTTCCCAATGAGCTATGCAACGACTGAAGGATTTTGGATATTGATATCAATTCTCGAATTATTTCTTCTAAATTTGGGACAAAAAGGTCGTACAATTTGCGGCCTGTAAGCGTTCACAGGTGCTGCAGATGTGCACGTTCAGAGCTACCAGCCATAGTCTTCTACTATGCTGGTCGCTCTGAACGCGCGCAGCTGCGGTGCCGGTGAACGCTTACTGATTATCTTTATATCTTTCCTGTATAGACCGCATCATATCAATGGTGGAAAAGAAAACTTCGACAATTTCAGGGTCGAAATGAAATCCTGACTCTTTTTCAATCACAGACAATACTTCAGATTCATTCCATGCCTCTTTGTAAGTCCTCACATTTGAAAGAGCATCATAAACATCGGCAATGGCCACTATCCTGCCAAAAAGAGGTATTTCTTCCTTTTTAATCCCGACAGGCATTTCTTCAGAAATTGCAAAATCCTTTATTAATCTTCCGTCT
>JAUWMJ010000270.1 GCA_030613225.1 Desulfobacterales bacterium | reverse complement strand
TTATCATAGGCGCCTATGCTCTCCAAATGGAACAAAAACAACTGGTAACAAATGATGCTCGACATTATGCAAGCTATTTTCCCGAGCTGACAATAATTACTGCTTAAAAAAGGACACAAGAAGAAGATAAGTAAGGTGTCCCCTCCCCCCCTTGTCTCAATCACTGAAGCTTCTTTTTTCGGCCGGATTAACTTTCAATAATGGCGCTTGGAGTCGGACCGTGCCTACAAACAGGGCTTTTCCCGGAAAATTAATTTAGCAAAGCTCACTAATTTTATGACCACAGTGTGGGAATGGGAAAACTGTCATCTATATGCTCCAAAAGACCATTTTAATTTGGCAAAACATCATAAAACATCCCAAATCTTATGATGGCTAATTTGGCACAAAGTATGATAGGAATTTGGTAAATCACAGTTAATTCGGCAAAAATTATTATAGTATTGTGGGCAGTAACAGATACGTTAGAAAAAAATAAAGGTTCCTCAAGTGGCTTTGGCCACTGGAACACTTTCCAGGCCATCAACTGAGCACTCGCCAAAGTTCAAAAGTTGATGGCCTTTTTTCTGCCGAAAATCCCCTTTTAAAAAACCTGTCAAGAAATATATTGCTAAAAATCATAAATTCTATATAATATCTATATAGCTATTTTTAATGACATATGTGGTATTATTGTATCAAGACATTTTTTAAACATTACCCCTATTTTAAAGGATATTTAAAAACCTGTGGTATAATAAAAAATATTGAGCAATATATTATACATATCAAAAGGGGGTTATATGTCTTTTGCAACAAATCTTGCAAAGCTTAGGAAAGAAAAAGGATTAACTCAGGAAGAACTTGTAAGGATAAGCGGAGTGGCCATTTCTCAAATAAGGCGATATGAGACGAACAAATCCACACCGTCACTTGATGCAATCACAAAATTAGTTAAGGCGCTTGGTGTCTCAATAGATGAGATGGTATTTGCCAAAGCCACAGGCGTGGCACAAAATAAAATTATTGACCGCGAACTTTTAGAACAGTTTGAGTCCATATCCAAAATGAGTAAAGATGAAAAATACGTGGTTAAAAAAATTCTTGAAGGAGTTATTGTGAAACATCAGGTTGAAAGCGTAATAAAACCAAAAAATGAAAAATCCTGGTCGGAAAGGTTCAGAGAGATTACCGACAGACTTGCAAAAGGTGCTGAACGTTATGAGCAGGATGAAATTGACAGTGTTATTGATGAGGCAGTTGAAGCGGTAAGGGCAAGACGACATGCCCATTCTTAGAGCGGTCATTGATACCAATGTAATGGTCAGTGTGGCTTTTGCAAAAAAAGGATTGGCAAAAAAACTTAGGAACCTGATTGCTGATGATGCATTTATACTGATTACCTCAAAAGCAATTTTAAAAGAACTTTATGAAGTCCTCCATTATCCGCATATTGTTGAACGGTTTAAGCCTTCAGAAGATGATATTGATGAGTTCATCGGCATGATAATCGAACATGCTGTAATCACCAAAGGAACTTACAGCATTGACGGAATAACAGAAGATCCAAAAGATGACATGTTTATTGCCTGCGCTCTGGAAGAAAGAGCGGATTTTATTGTTTCCAGGGATCCTCATCTGAGGAATATCAAACATTTTCAAGGAATCCAGATCATTGATGTTACAACGTTTATAGAAAAAGTAAAAAAGAGATAAAACAAGGTAGCCGCTTGTCTATTTTAATGCCCCGCCTGTCATGCTGCTTGTCGATAGATCCCGTCTTCAGCGGGGCATCTTCTTACATAATCTGCCGGGACATTACCGGACATTGCATCATTTTTAATCTAAAGCTGTGGCAATTTCCGGTAATTCAGATTATGTAATCAGAGGCAACCAGCACGCCAGTCGAACTCCTTAATGCATATAAAAAGATGTGAGATCCCGACCAAAACGGGACCGGAGCCGGCAGGCGGAGATCCCGGCTTTTTCGGGGACGGGGCTTAAAGCAGAGGTAAGCGGCTGTCATTTTTAAACTGCTATCGCAGTGCTGCAACGCAGTCCGCCTCCGGCGGAGCACAAGGCACTCGGAGGTATTCTGTCAATTTTATAAGCAATATAAAGAAAATGCTGTCCCGGTTCCTTCCCCAAGCATTTAATCGACATATCAATATATCAAGGTACGTCCCTTATGTTGTGTGTTTTCCTAACCCATTGAATTGACGAGATTTATAGCCATAATTATAGCAATCACATATTTTTATATATAACAGCATGTTACACCTGCTAATGAATATTTTCGAAAAATCTCGCAACATAAAAAATCGCGTTTAAACGAACTTGTACATGCACAATGATATACTCCTGGAGGTTTATTATTTTTTAAGTAGTAAAACAACCAATGAGCTAACACCTTTGAAACGTATGAGCGTGATCTGCTCTTGTTCTATAGAGAGCAGGTTTTATAAAGCAGAAGTAAATCATATGCCATTTTCTCCTATTCTCTAATTATAGTATAGTACTATATAGAACATATGAATAATTATGTCAAGTGGTTAAAAGATATTATGTTGCGAGTTTTTGTAACCTCTTTTTATCAAAGGATAAAATAAGTAGAAGAATTATATGCAAAGAAAATATATTTATGATATTTAAAGGGAAGTATATCCAAAACTGGCAACATAACTAAACTCGCAACATAACGTCCCGTACCCGTATGATGCCCAACACCGTTTGGCAACATTAGCACTGGCAGTGACCGCTTATCAAAATAAAACAGGCCAATACCCAACAAAGTTAGAGGTCCTGGTGCCTGATTATCTGGATCAATTCCCTGTTGATCCTTTTGATTCCATAAATCTCCTTAAAATGGGAGCAGTTGACGGCGGTCTGGATTTATTCAGCATTGGGCCTGCCAAGGATTCAGGCTTGAACGATGCCGACCAGGGAAGAGAGCAGGAAGAAAGCCAAAAAGAAAAAAACAAAAAATAATAGAGGCTGTTCCTTTGGCGGTGCTTATTTTATATGGCTGTAAAATGGATCTCCCGGATTGTTTTAACCAGTTTTTTAATATCGGCCATACGGGTTTCCGGGCTGATAATGACAATTCTAAGATATCTTTTGCCTGAAAGTTCGGTAGAAGAGATGTAAAATTGTCCGGTTTCAATTAATTGATCCCGGATCAGTATCTGATCATCGTCAGAAGCGTCAAATCGGAAACATAAAATATTGCTTTCTGGTTCGCAAGGCACTGTAAAATCAGGCTGGCTGCGGATATATTGATACGCTTCCAAGGTCAGATCAAAGCAGGTATCAATATACTGCTCTATCTTTTTTTCGCCAAGAGCGGCCAGGGTCATGAAAAATTTTAAGCCCAGACCTGCCTTGGTACATTCTATCGCCTGCCCGATAAAATCAAACCCGGGTTGCTTTTTTTTATGAAAAATATAACTGGCCGTATGTTCAAATGTATGGTCAAGGGCAGCAGCATTTTTTACCAGCAAAGACGCGCATACGGTCGGGGTCCGAAGCATTTTGTGGGCATCAATAATCAGGGAGTCGGCTTTTTCAATGCCCTTTAAATGCTTTTTATACTTGCTGGAAAAAAGGGCGCTTGCGCCATGGGCTCCGTCAATATGGAACCAGATATTATTTTCTCGGCAGAAATCGGCAATTTCATCAATGGGGTCATAAAGCCCTGTTCCTGTGGAGCAGGCATTGGCCACAAGAGCGACAATACGCTGATCTGCCTTTTTTGCCTGTTGCAGGGCATGGTCTAATTTTGACACCATGACACGGCCATTGCCATCGGTTTGAAGTAAAATGACATTGTCTTCACCAATACCAATAATGCCGGCGGCCTTGATAATAGAATAGTGGGAGGATTCAGGAGCAAGCACGACCAGGTCTGATGGATTGCCCTTTTCACGAATGGTCTTGTCCAGATGGTTTCTTGCCGTTAACAGCGCCGTCATATTGGCAAGAGAACCCCCATGGGTCAACACACCGGCACCATGGGGATAGGTCAACCGTTCTTCAATATTCGTGGGCATGGATTTCCAGCCGGTTTTTTCCAACAAAAAGTTGATCATAAAAAATTCTATGGCTGCCGCAGCAGGACCCATTTCATAAATCGCCATGGCATTATTGGTAAATCCGTCAATTAGCGATCCCAAAGCACCTGTGGGATGGGGAACGCCTACCTGGTGGGCCAGATAGCCAGGGTGGTGCAGCTTTGTAGTGTTTTCAAGATAATTTTTTACAAAGGTGTCAAGAACCTCGCCTGTCAGATCACCATTTTTCAAATGACGGGCCAGGTCAAGTTTTTCATGGATATCATTGATGGATCGCTGCCTGATGACCGGCACTTTTTGTTCAATACTTTGAGTATAATAATGTTCAAGGGTTGATAACAGGTTTTTTCCATCTTTTAAAAATGTCATATATTACTCCTTTTGCTGCTTCCCAGCCGATTAACGCTTTTTTGCGAGACCGTCCTTCGCCGTAGTTACCAAAATAGCCCATCTTTCTGATTACCCTGTGACAGGGAATCAAATATTTTTTTGCCGGAAGTTCTTTGAGTGCTGCTTTTTCAATCTCCTTAAACTGAGCAAGTGGTCGTTTTCCGGTGATTCCGTAAATTCTATCTCCAGCTATTTTTATCACCCACTCATTCAGTTTTTGATTGAACACAACCTTGCAAAACTGGTGACGACAAAAACCCAACACCATCACAAAAACCCACGCCTTGCGCAATGATAAGAACTCGCTTTTTGTGTAACATTTTTTAGACTATGCGCAATTGTGTGTCAAATAATATATTTATACACGATGTTGTATCCGGGCTGAAGGGTGAAAAAAGCTGGAAAAGGCAAAGCGCTAAAAACTGCAAATTATTTCAAAGAAAAAAATATGCACATTACGGCAAATTCAGGACACAGCTATCCTGCTTGATACAGGTCTGGTTTTTTGAAAATTGTCAATACGGGACGTCCCGTATTCCTTTATTCATGCCAGAAAGTCACCCCCTCTCTCCAGCCTGACCAAATTCAGTTTCACTTGTTTAAATTTTTCGTTCACTTACCACCGGGCTTGTCCAACAAACGGTTCAGATTGTGGTTCGCTTCGCTCACACAATCTAACC
>JAUWMJ010000275.1 GCA_030613225.1 Desulfobacterales bacterium | reverse complement strand
CACCTTTCGCGGATGCATCTTTTCGATTCCGCTGATGAAAAAGGTTTCAGAGCCGGTTAGCCCCAGGTTTTCCAAATTTTCGTTTTTTCTGAATACTAGCGGCAGTACGCCCATACCCACCAGGTTGCTCCTGTGGATTCGCTCAAAAGATTCTGCTATAACAGCTTTTACTCCCAGAAGAGCCGTTCCTTTTGCAGCCCAGTCCCTTGAAGAACCGGTACCGTATTCCTTGCCCCCAAGTACCACCAGTGGCCTGGCTTCATTGATGTAGTCCATGGCAGCATCGTAAATGAATACTTCCTTCTTATCAGGAAATTTTATGGTAAAACTCCCCTCTTTCGGCGAAACAAGCTTATTTTTAAGGCGGATATTTCCAAAGGTCCCCCGAATCATCACCTCGTGGTTTCCCCTGCGCGATCCATAAGAATTAAACTCTGCCGGCGTCACATTCTCTTTGATAAGATACCGGCCTGCAGGATAATCATGCGATATCGCACCTGCAGGAGAAATATGATCAGTAGTAACCGAATCACCCAGTAATAAAAGTACGCTTGCATTTTTTATATCAGCAGGTTCGATGAGCTCGATGCTGAAATTTTCAAAATACGGCGGTTTTTTAATGTAAGTGGAATGCTTATCCCATTTGAAAGTTGTACTTTCGATAATCTTAAGAGACTGCCATAATTCATCTCCGTTAAAAATTTTACTGTATTCCTGTTCGTAAAATTCATTTTTAACATGTTTATTGACCAGGCTTTCGATTTCATCGTTTGACGGCAAAATGTCTTTAAGATAGACAGGTTTACCGCTTTTATCGAAACCGACTTGCTCTTTTGTCAAATCAACATCGATTCTTCCGGCAAGCGCCAGTGCTACCACCAGCATCGGCGATGCTAAAAAATTAGCTTTGATGTGCTGATGTATTCTGGCCTCGAAATTGCGGTTTCCGGATAAAACTGCTGCAACGGTCAATCCCTTTGTGACTATAGCTTTTTCTATTTCAGGATGCAACGGGCCGCTGTTGCCAATGCAGGTCGCACAACCGAATGCTGCAAGGTTGAAACCAAGTGTCTCGAAATATGGCATAAGACCGGCATCGGCAAGATATCTAATGACAACTTTTGACCCTGGGGTAAGGGTAGTTTTAACATATTGGGGTACTCTCAGACCCCTTTCCACTGCCTTTTGCGCTAAAAGGCCGGCTCCGATCATGACATATGGATTTGAAGTGTTTGTGCATGAGGTTATAGCAGCCACTACAATACTCCCGTCACCTATATGCACCTTGCTTCCATCCAGATCGACTTCATGTGTCCGTGGCTTGACCGATTTGCGGCCTTGCGCCTGGCCGGATTCGTCTTGAACTGCAGGGTCACATATACTTTCCGCCTTTTCTTCATCTTTACGTTCCAGTATTATTGCAACGCGGGCTTTTAGCTCCTGCAACCTGATCCGATCCTGGGGTCTGGCCGGGCCGGCCAGAGATGGTTCAACATAAGAAA
The DNA here is from genome assembly GCA_030613225.1 of Desulfobacterales bacterium. The sequence continues at coordinate 3,553 of JAUWMJ010000275.1, read as the reverse complement.
GATCAAACTCAACAACTTGAGTGTATTCCGGTTCCTCTTCTCCTGTATAAAAAAGTCCCTGTGATCTGGTATATACATCCACAAGATCGGCCTGCTTTTTCCGGTTGGTCAGTTTAAGGTATTCAAGGGTCTTCTCATCCACCGGAAAAAAACCGAGTGTTGCGCCGTATTCAGGCGTCATGTTGGCTATGGTCGCTCTGGCGAGAACATCCAGGTTCTTCATCCCGGGCCCGAAATATTCTACGAATTTTTCTACAACATTGTATTTCCTCAGCAATTCAGTTACCACAAGTACAAGGTCGGTTGCCGTCACTCCTTTTTGCAGTTCGCCAACCATCTTGACTCCGATCACCTGGGGAATCTGCATATAATACGGTTGTCCGAGCATAACCGCTTCAGCTTCAATGCCGCCGACACCCCATCCCATAACGCCGATTCCGTCAATCATCGTTGTATGTGAATCGGTTCCGACAAGGGTATCGGGATAGGCAATAGTATTGCCGTTGATTTCTTCGGTTATAACCACATGCCCCAGGTATTCCAGGTTTACCTGGTGGCAGATTCCGGAATTTGGCGGAACGATTCTGAACTTGTCAAAGCTTTTTTGAGCCCATTTTAAAAGCTCGTATCTTTCCTGGTTCCGTTCATATTCCCTGGCCACATTTTTCTTTAAAGAATCCACGGCACCAAAGTAATCAACCTGCACGGAGTGATCGATAACCAGGTCCACTGGAACAACCGGGTTGATTTTCATCGGGTCTACGCCAAGATCTTTTAAAGCATCTCGCATGGCGGCAAGATCTACCACAGCCGGAACACCGGTAAAATCCTGCATCAAAACCCGCGCCGGGTGGTAAGGTATTTCCACAGGATCTTCATAAAGCTTTTGCCAGTTAGCGATCTTAATTAAATCTTTTTCCTTGACTACATGCCCATCCAGTTTCCTTAACAGGTTTTCAACCAGAATTTTGATGGCAAAAGGGAGTTTTTTAATGGCGGCGATGCCCTTTTGTTCCAATAAAGTGATATCTGCGATATCATAAGTTTTACCCTTAACGTTTATCTGTTTAACAAATTCCTGTTTGTCCATAACTGTGCTATCCTTTTCTATCTTGCTGTCGATTTAAACGAAATTAATTATTTTCCTTGACAAAGAGGCGCTAAATTATAACAAAATATCGTAACCGTTCACTGGTTCAAAGGTTCAAAGGCTCAGGGGTTCGAGGTTGCATGGTCCCTAACCCTGAACGTTGAACCCTGAACCCTGGTCGCCTACGGCGCAGCCAAAGGCGGGTAAACCTGTGAACTGCTACAAAACATCTTTATTTTTACGCGAGCCCTAAGTTAATACCATCCTATTAATACAATAAATAAATAAAAAGAAAGGATAAAATCAAATGGTTTACGATTTCAATGCAGATGAAATATTTAAAATGGCCGAGCAGATTGAAAGAAATGGAGCTTCCTTTTACAGAAAAGCAGCGGAATCGATTACCGACCCTGCTGAAAAAAAACTTTTACTCGATCTTGCCGTAATGGAAGATGACCATGAAAAAACATTTGCCGATTTAAGAAAAGGTCTGTCTGAAAAGGAGAAAACTGCAACCGCATTCGATCCTGAGGGTGAGGCAGCTCTTTATCTTCGAGCATTAGCCGACACCAGGGTGTTCTTTGAAAAAAAGATCGATACAACATCAATGGAAGAGATATTAAAGGAAGCTATCCTGGCTGAAAAGGATTCCATAGTATTTTATCTGGGAATGAAAGAATTGGTTCCGGACAATCTCGGGAAAACAAAAATAGATGCAATCATAAAAGAAGAAATGGCCCATATCAAGCTTCTAAGCGGTAAGCTTGTTGCTCTTAAAAAATAACCAGAGCAAGGTTATCGTGGCTATTTATTTTTTTGATTTCCTTTAAATCAAGAGGTGCAGCCGGAACTGAAAAAAACGTCCGGCAAGAGAATCGCCGACTTTTCTGTATGTATCAAATTTGGCGCTGCCCGTGACAATTATCCGGGGCCGGACGCCTTCAGTATCATAAATGCCTTTGAGCCATGATTTCCAGTTTTTAAGTTTGTGAAGTTCATCAAAGATAATAAGATCTTTGGATCTGTCCCATGACCTTTCAATGAGACCCAAACGGTGCTCTGGATAATCAAAATTGAGGTAATCGAAATTATTGCTCAGCATTTTTGACAAGGTTGTTTTGCCGGACTGTCGCGGGCCGGTCAACAAGACAATTTTTTCCTTTAAATCGTCCAGAATATAATTTAACAAATATCGTTCCATGCAGACCTTTTAAACCACAATTCCGAATTGGTCACGACTTTTTCGGAGTTTGTACCGAAAAACCTGTTATTCGGGGGGGGGCAAGAATATCGGTAGAATTTATCCTCGATTTACTGGCTTCAGGTGTCAGTGAAGATGTATGCCATGCAAAACCCTTAACCCCGGAACCTGGGTAGTCACGTAAAAATCATCCCAATACTTTTGTAAATATACCCAATGCATATTCAATATCATCTGCTGTGATATGGTAATGAGTAACTGCTCTGAGTTGTTTCGGGCTGAGTGGTAAAACTTTAAGGCCTTTGTCAGCGAGCTGCCCGGCAAGCTGCTCTGCGGTCATGTCGCCTCGTGTGATATCAAAAAATACAATATTGGTCTTTACAAGCTTCGGGTCTATTGAGATACTGTTTATTCCTGCCAAACCTTGGGCAAGCCTTTTGGCGTTGGCGTGATCATCGGCCAGGCGTTCCACCATTTCAGTTAGTGCAATAATACCGGCTGCTGCCAGTATCCCCGCCTGCCTCATGCCACCACCTAAAACTTTACGGGCACGACGGGCTTTTTCAATGAAAGAGCGAGTGCTGCAAACCAGAGAACCTACCGGAGCTGCAAGACCCTTGCTCAGACAAAAAGAGACGGAGTCCGCCTTGCTGACCAGATCGCGAACATCCACTCCAAGTGCAACAGCAGCATTGAATATACGAGCTCCGTCAACATGCACTTTCAGTTCATAACTTTCGGCAAGTTTCCCCACACTGTGCATATAATCAACTTCCAGAGGATTTCCGTTGCAACGGTTATGTGTATTTTCCAAAAGAATAACCCTGGTGCGCGGGAAATGTATGTTGTCCGGACGAATAGCTGCCTCGATGTCTTGAAGCGCTATTTTACCGTCGGGCTGATTGGGCACAGTTCTGGGATGAATTCCGCCTATAGCGGCAGACCCGCCTTGCTCGTAGAAGAAAATGTGGGCCTGATCACCAAGGATCATCTCATCACCTCGGCCGCAATGTGCAAGCTCGCTGACCAGGTTAGCCATTGTTCCGCTTGCTACAAATAACGCTGCTTCTTTTCCCATACGATCAGCAGCCATTTCCTCTAAGCGATTAACCGTAGGGTCTTCACCAAATACATCGTCTCCGACTTCGGCCTGTGCCATGGCCTTTTGCATGGACGGGGTTGGTTTTGTAATTGTGTCGGATCGCAAATCAACAATACGCATGATATTTCTCCTTATAATTTACCACTGATTTACACGGAAA
>JAUWMJ010000120.1 GCA_030613225.1 Desulfobacterales bacterium | reverse complement strand
AGGAAAACGTGAAGCCCTGGAGCTTCGAGATAAGCGGTCAAAACGCTATGGCGGAAAGGGTGTTGCGGGCGCTGTGAAAAACGTGATGGAAGAAATATTTCCTGTGGTGCGCGGTATGGACGCTGCGGATCAAAAGGGACTTGACACATGCATGATTGAGCTGGACGGTACTTCCAACAAGGCAAAACTGGGAGCAAATGCAATTCTTGGCGTTTCCATGGCTGCTGCCAGAGCTGCGGCATTGGCCTTCGGACTTCCCCTTTACAGGTATCTTGGAGGTATAAATGCAAGGTACCTTCCGGTTCCAATGATGAACGTAGTAAACGGTGGAGCACATGCTGCAAACAATCTCGATATCCAGGAATTTATGATTCTCCCCTTTGGTGCAAATAGCATCTCCCAGGCTGTCCAAATGGGCGCTGAAACTTTTCATGCATTAAAAAAGATATTGAAAGAAAAAGGCTTAAATACTGCTGTAGGTGATGAAGGCGGGTTTGCTCCGGACCTTAAGTCCAACGAAGAAGCAATCATATTTATCATAAGCGCCATTAAATCTGCAGGTTACAAACCCGGAAAAGATATCGGTATTGCCATAGATGCGGCCGCAAACGAGTTTTACAAAAAGGGAAAGTATATTTTAAGCTCGGAAAAGAAAGAGCTGACATCATCGCAGATGATCGACTATTATGAAGATTTAATTGAGAAGTATCCTATTCTTTCCATTGAAGATGGTCTTGCCGAAGAGGACTGGGATGGCTGGAAAATCATGACCGACCGTTTGGATGGATCGATACAGATCGTAGGAGATGATATCTTTGTAACCAACCCAAAAATATTTGAAAAGGGTATTGAAAAAGGGATAGCCAATTCTATACTCATCAAGCTAAATCAAATAGGATCGGTTACCGAAACCCTTGATGCAATTGATATGGCCAATAATGCAGGTTATACGACCGTCATATCTCACAGGTCCGGTGAAACGGAAGATACCTTTATTGCAGACCTTGTAGTTGGTGTAAACGGTGGACAGATAAAAACAGGCTCCATGTCCCGAAGTGACCGGGTTGCAAAATATAACCAGCTAATAAGGATTGAAGAAGAGCTTGGAAAAGGAGCCTTGTTTTCCGATTCAATATTCTAAATGGATTGAAAATTGATGATTGAAGATTGAAGATTAATGGATGTCGCTACACTCCACTGTTTTATTTAAATCAACAATCTACAATCGTCTCAAGAGACTATAGATAAATGTACAGAAAATCGAAAAAAACGATCTTTTTTATAAGCATTGCGGTTTTGCTGTGGTCTTTTGTCCCGGCAAATGCTTATGTATTGCAAGGTTCACACCTGATTAAATTGATGACCAAAAATATTGGTAAAACAAAAAGTCTTTTTGTATCACAAAAGCTGATATTTTATGATGACAGTTTCGAAGATGGAAAGATTGAACTTAAAGAAACCTTAAAGTATGTTTTTCCTGCAAAATTTCGCTCGGATATAGTTTCTAAAAACAGTAAAAGAATTCACGTTGTTGCAAAAGGAATATCGCTGACTGTGATAGACGAAAAAACAGTTGACGGTCATGAAACCCTGTTTGATCGATACAAGGATATCATCCTTTACAATTCCAGGTCTGCGCTTTTGCAAAGGCTTGTCCACTTAGGCATAAATGTATCGGTTTCAAGTCTCGGACGTTTTCAGAACAAACCGGTATATGTCCTTGGTGCACAATACCCGGATGAATCTGTATCCCAGATATGGTTAAACAAAGATACATTCAGACCTTTTCGCTGGATAATAATCAGCAATAAGTCCGGTAGCCGGCGGGATTCCCTGGAAGTAAGATATTATAAATGGCGAAAGATAAGGACAATATGGTATCCCATGCACATAGAGTTTTACCAGGATGACAACCTGATTCGTATGATTGAGGTTGACGAAATTAAAGTTGCCCCCGGCTTTTCCGCAGGACTGTTTGATATTAATCGTCTAAAATCAACTTATCCTAAGGATACAACGGACTCACAGGTTCTATCAAAACAACGTCAACCCGATGAACTTAGCGAGGTCCAGAAAATGATTGAGGAGTTTAAAAAGATTTATGAGTGATAATACAAAATTCATCTTTGTAACAGGCGGAGTAGTTTCATCCCTTGGCAAAGGGCTTGCTTCGGCAGCAATAGGTGCGCTTTTAGAAAGCCGGGGTCTTACCGTAACGCTTCAGAAGCTTGATCCTTACATTAATGTCGATCCGGGAACCATGAATCCTTTTCAACATGGAGAAGTTTTTGTTACAGATGACGGCTCTGAAACAGATCTTGACCTCGGCCATTATGAACGGTTTACAAACGCAAAACTGGGCAAAGACAATAATTTTACCACAGGAAAAATTTACCATTCCGTTATTAGCAAAGAAAGAAGGGGTGATTACCTGGGGGGCACAGTACAGGTTATTCCACATATCACCGACGAAATCATAAACAGCATAAAACTTGTGGCGAATGGCGTAGATATTGTTATCGTTGAAATAGGCGGTACGATAGGCGACATAGAAAGCCTTCCTTTTCTTGAAGCCATACGACAGTTTAAAGCTGATGCCGGGAAGGAAAATGTATTGTATATACATCTTACCCTTGTTCCTTATATCGGAACGGCAGGAGAGCTTAAAACAAAGCCTACCCAGCACAGTGTAAAGGAACTTCGGAGCATAGGTATTCAGCCTGACATACTCCTTTGCCGTACGGACAGGTATCTGTCTAAAGATATCAAGACCAAGATAGCCCTTTTTTGTAATGTTTCGGTAGATGCTGTGATAACGGCCAAAGATGTAGAATGCATATATGAAGTTCCGCTGGTCTTTAACAAGGAAGGTCTGGACGATAAGATTATAGAGTTGCTGAATATCTGGACCAGGGCTCCCAAGCTCGATGCCTGGGAAAAATTTGTAGCAATGTATAAGTCGCCGACACATTCCGTTACAATAGCAATCGTTGGAAAATATGTTGATCTTACTGAATCTTATAAAAGTTTGAATGAGGCATTGTATCACGGCGGCATTGCCAATGATTGTCGTGTTAATCTCGTTTTTGTTGATTCAGAAAAAATAGACGGAAAAACATGCAATCAGTATCTTGCTGATGCCGACGGAATATTGGTTCCAGGCGGGTTCGGGACGCGCGGTATTGAGGGAAAAATATGCGCAGCCAATTATGCAAGGGAAAATCAAATTCCCTATTTCGGCATTTGTCTCGGCATGCAGATTGCCGTTATTGAATTTGCACGAAATGTTGCAGGCCTGGAAAAAGCCAACAGTTCCGAGTTTGATAAGAATACGCCCTATCCTGTTATATACCTGTTGCTTGAGTGGTATGACGATAAAACGAAAAGCATTGAAAAGCGCGACATCGCCTCTGACAAGGGAGCTACTATGCGCCTTGGTGCGTATCAGTGCAGGCTCAAAGAGGATACATTTGCATTTAATGCTTATAAAACCGAAGATATTTCAGAACGGCACAGGCACAGGTATGAATTCAATAACGAGTATAAAGAGATACTCAAGGAAAAAGGATTGACAATAAGTGGCATGTCGCCTGCCGGCGATCTCGTTGAAATAATTGAGGTTAAGGACCATCCGTGGTTTCTTGGCTGCCAGTTTCATCCGGAGTTCAAATCACGTCCCATGGATCCGCACCCGCTGTTCAGAGATTTTATCAAGGCATCTATGAAAAATTCGTAAAAAACTATATTATGCCGCTACGCGGCAGTTAACTTCTCGTAGAACTCTTTATTTAATACCTCCCATACACTCCCTGATCGTATTATATATACCTCCGGCTTAAGCCTATTTTCTATTACTCTTATTTAAGGAGGTATATCATGTCACAATTGCGTCAAAAAATGATCAGGGCAATGCAACTCAGGGAATTTTCACCCAAAACGCAGAAAGCTTATGTAGCCGCTGTTTCAGGCCTTGCAAAGTACTGCAACAAATCACCGCATAAGATCGATCAGAAGGAAGTTGAAAACTATCTGTTGTACCTCAGGCAGGAAACAGGCAAGGACATCACGCTTTGTCCCTGCTGCGGGAAAGGAACAATGCACTCGGTTTGCTTGATACCGAAAGGATCCAGCCCCAGTGGATTTGAAATTCTGCATCCATCGGGGTAGCGGTTTCCATATTGATTTTGACTGGCTTACATTAATTACTCAGACAGCCTTTTTGTCACCGGTAACAAGGTTATATGGATGATTGCGCCATATAGTTTTTCAAAGCTCATTGAAGAACAACAGGAGAGGTGTGCCCAAACCTGGCGGTATTTGGCCGGAAGTTACTATAATATGCCTCATGCAAATAATATTGGGCATCCTGATGCCTGTTTTTATTTATATGAGCTAATTTTTAGATCGATGAGAGTTATAAACTTCGAAAATTTACATATCCTGATGCAAAATCACAGCTTTACAATCTCCATAGATAATGGTAGGTAATTAGCGGCTGATCAGAACGGCCCAGTCCAACAAAGTTTTATCCATCATCCCGCTGATTAAACGTATCGTCCGAGCTTTTCAAACTGTTTCTGCCAAACTGGGCTTTCTCCCGCATTCTTGTACTGCGGGACAATGGATAAAACTCTATACGTTAGCCAAGGACAAATTATGAACGATTCTCTTGATATCTCTATTACTAGTTCATTGGCAAATGAATCACTTGCCACTCTTCTTGGAGACATATCAGAAACAGCTATTGATTCGGCACTTGAATCGGGCGCACTCCGTGATATACCTATTATTGGTATGCTTACAGGTGTAATGAAAGCTGGACGAGATATAAAGATTGCTTTATTTATTAGAAAGGTTGCAGTTTTCTTGAAAGAACTATCCCAAATCCCTATTCAAGACCGCCAAGAATTTATTAATCGATTTGATAGCAAAGAAAAACAGCACGAATTTGGCCAAACGATATTGTTGCTACTTGATCGTGCTGAAGATATGAAAAAACCTCATTTAATCGCAAAAATTATATATGCATATATTCTTGGTAAAATTAATGAATCTGACGCATTTCGTTTATGTACCATGATTAATCGATGTTATACTCAAGACCTCGAAGTTTTAAGAAATTATCATAATAACAAAAAGGTAGAACCTGGTCCTATAACTCAGTCCCTATTTTCAGCTGGATTTTTATCTAATTATGAAATTGAACGTAAAGATCCTCAATGGATTGGCGAAACTGGGTATTATTTAAATAAATATGGTGAATTGTTCATAAGTTTTGCACTGTAAATGGCTAACCTGTCAGTTCAGGTGGACAGCCAGGGCTGGTGCCGCTCTGGCAAAATAAAGTAAAATTGAAAATAAAATATCTTTGCTGAAGTCCGTGGGAGCCCTGGCTGCACCTGACTTTTGCGTTGGCTGGATTGAAAATGAAAGATAGTCCCATCTTAGAGGCTGCACTTGAAAATGCAGAGGCCCTTATCGATGTCCTCATTGATAATGAGATTTTAAAGGGTATACCGGTTGTTGGTACAGCGATTAAAGCTATAAAAGGCGCAGGTGATATCCGAGATAGGCTATTCGCTGCGAAACTGTCAACTTTCCTTAAATCCTTGGAAAGAGTAGGGCCTGACCTAAAAGAAAAAATACGCCAAAGAGTGGCTGAAAACCCTGATCAGTCAAGAAAAGTCGGGGAGACGGTTCTTTTATTAATTGATCGTTTAGCTGATTTAGATAAAGCAGACATAATCGCAAAGGTTTTTATCGCATATGCTTTTGGCCATTTGAAATCTAATGATTTTCACCGAATTGTTCAAGCTGTGGATCAGGCATTTGTTTCTGACCTCAACATTCTTCATAGATCCCACAATTTGTCGAAGAAAGGACCATCTCAAGAAAATTTCCTTCAAGCTCTATATCCATCAGGCCTGACAAAAATCGTGGGAGGTAAAACTTTTGATACGGCAGGTGAGATCTACTTTGAAGTTTCAAAATTGGGTAACCAATTATTCAATGCTTTTAATCATGGAAAGAAGCTCAGCCAACAACGGCTTCCAGCGGACGCCTAACGGCGTTCGCTGAAGCCGGGTGTTAGCTTTTATATTCTTCTGTAAATGCTGCATAATGAAACGTAATGAAATTGCGAAAATACAGCACTATGTTCCTCAGTTCTTGCTTAAACAATTCACCAGTGGGAAAAAACCACAAGTCTGGGTTTTTGATAAAACAACCGGTAAAAAATTTAAATCACATGTGAAAAATGTGGCATCAGAGAAAGGATTTTATGATTTTAGATTTAAAGGAAACGAATTAACTATAGAGCCATCTCTCTCAGACATTGAAACACATGCGTCTAAAATAGCAAAAGATGTTGCGCGAAAAAATAGTATTTCGGATCTATCAGATGAGGATAGGTTATTTCTATCACACTTCTTCGCTTTACAATTTGTAAGGACAAAACAACATCGGCAATTATTCAGAGATATGTCTGAAACATTAGGCGATACTCTAAAAAAGAGAGGAGAAGATATAACCCAAATCAAGGATTATGTCGAGGTTGATGATAAAACTTTAAAACTCCATGGCATCCGATCTGTTCTAAAATCGGGCGAGTATGCTCCTTATTTTCTAAATAAATCTTGGGTGCTTTTAAAAACAACAAAAAGTCATCCATTATACATTTCAGACAATCCTGTAACATTACAAAATATGATTGATCATGGGCCATATGGTAATATCGGTTTAGCTGTTCGTGGCATTGAAATCTATTTCCCTTTAAGCAAAACGCTTGCTCTTGGTATGTTCTGCCCAAGTCATGAAGAAGAATTCAGAAAGACGTATGAGAAATATAAACTAATCATGCGATTAGATCCAGAACTTGGTTCGAGATCGATAAAGGATAGTTCTTTTATTTCACAAATTATGAATGGGTTTGAGAAAAAAGAAACAGTTCCCTACAGAGCTGAGAGTGTTGTTAACCATAATTCTTTACAAGTCTTTTTTTCATCAAGGTTTGTTTTTTCAAGTAATGATGATTTTTCATTAGCATTAAAAATGATTCGAGATAACCCAGAATTGAAAGTTGGCCCTAAAATGGTCGGAAGCTAACCTGTCAGTTCAGTGACAGCCAGAGCCGAGCCGTTTTAGAAAGATGATGGGAACTTTAAATTTATAGTTTCAATTGAAGTCAGTGGGAGCCCTGGCTGCCCCTGACTTCTGCGTTAAGTGCAAAAATAAGGAAATCAAGGAATGCTAATAGAATGTTATTCTTGTGAAGCAGTAGTTGATGCAAAAGAACTCTGCACGAATGATGCGGAAAGCCAGTTTATTACAGATTTGACTGTCGGTCTGTATCAATGTCCTTCCTGTTGGGCTAGCTTGGTAGGAATAAAAACCGGAGAGGAATCTTACCCTTCTAAAGCTGAAAGGGTCTGGCCTGAACCTAAAAACAAGTTTCACGAATCCATCCCAAAACCAGTCAGGAAATCTCTCGAAGATGCTAAACGATGTTATGATGCCAAAGTATATTCGGCTACGGCGGTTATGTGCGGTAAGGCTATCGAGTTCATAGTTTCAGATAAGACAAATAAGAACAATTTATTTCAAGGTCTGAAAGAACTTAAATCAAAAGAAATTATTGATGCAAGGCTTTATGAATGGAGTGAAGCATTGAGAAAGGAGCGCAATATTGGTGCCCATGCAATTGAGACAGAGATTAAACGCCAGGACGCAAGCGACATTCTAGATTTCGCGATTGCTATTTGCGAATATGTTTACGTGCTAACTGATAAATATAATGCCTATTTAGCGCGTAAAGGAAATAGTGAGGGTAATGGCACTTAATCGGGTAGCCGGGGGTTTTTCTCCCCCAGCCCCCACACCACATAGCAAGCGGGTCCGCACTATGCGGTTCACAAAGCCTATCGGGCCTTGGCCGGATAATGAATGTTAACCCACTGTTCTTTAATAGATATTAACCCT
>JAUWMJ010000135.1 GCA_030613225.1 Desulfobacterales bacterium | reverse complement strand
AAAATTAGGCACGCTGGCCCCGGATGGTTCTACCTGGTATATGCAACTTCGCGATATGGGAGAAAAATGGAAAAAAGCCACAGATGGTAAACTCAACTTCAAGATCTACCCTGGTGGAGTAATTGGTGACGAGGCAGATATGGTTCGCAAAATGCGCATTGGCCAATTGCATGCTGCCGCTGTAACTTACGTGGGCTTATCCTGTATCATTCCGGAAATCAATGTATTTCAAATGCCGCTGATGTTTAATTCCTATGAGGAATTAGACCATGTTCGCAAGAGATTGGCGCCGGAGTTAGAAGCATTGTTAGAAAGCAGGGGGTTTATTGTTCTCAATTGGGGTGACGCCGGCTGGGTTCACATATTCAGTCAGAAACCGGTTGTATACCCTCGAGATTTAAAAATACAGAACCAGCATATATTCGTTTGGGCAGGTGGAACAGAAAGTTTTAACGCCTGGAAGGCAGCTGGATTTCACCCTGTTGAGGTGGCGGCTCCTGATATATTTATGTCACTACAGACCGGCCTGATCAACACATTTGCTACAACACCAATAGTTGCGCTCAGTTATCAATGGTTTGCTCTGGCTAAAAATATGTGTGATCTCGCCTATGCCCCCTTGTGCGGAGCAACAATCATAACCAAAAGGAAATGGGACCAGATTCCAAAGGAAATCAGGCCGGAACTGATGAAGGTAGCACGCTCCAGTGGCGAGAATCTAAAAAAGGAAATTCGTAATTTGGATAAAACTGCAGTGGAAATAATGAAGAAACACGGTTTAGTCGTAAATCACGTCCCGCAAGACGCAGTGAACGAATGGAAAAGGATGACAGAAAAATATCTGTATCCTGAACTCCTCTCCAAAAAGGTTCCACCAGATATGTTTAAAAAGGTTAAGGAACTTCTCGGTGACTACCGAAAAATAAATAGAAGGATGGAGAAGAAATGAAGCGAGGTATTCATCCATTTCAACTGATTCATGAGTTTGAAAACTGGCTGGTAGCAATTGGCCTATTTCTTATGGCGCTTTTTCCTTTAATAGAGATAGGATCTCGCGTCATGGGGATTGTAGGTCTTACCGGAACTACTGATTATGTACGGCATCTAACGTTATGGGTAGGTTTCCTGGGAGCTATACTTACAGCCCGGGAGGAGCGACATCTCAGCATACACACCGGGATTGATGCTCTACCCGAGCGTCTAAAGCGAATTATCAAGATAAGCACAACAGTAGTTGCAACTGCCGTGTGCGCATCATTAGCATGGGCCGGTTTAGAATTTGTTCGTTCGGAATACAGTACACCAACGCAGATTGCCGGATGGATACCTCAATGGGTTGCCATAATTATCATACCGATCGGTTTCGGTTTCGTCACGTTGCGGCTGATCTGGTACTCCTCAGACCACTGGTCAGGCCGGATTATCTCAGCTACAGGGCCTATACTGGCTATAGCGATTGGTTTTTTACTGACACCGATACAGGTTGCAGATCTCCTCATCCCCGGATTAATCCTGCTAATCATGGCAGGCATTGTTGGAAGCCCTATTTTTTCTGTCCTTGGCGGTATTGCTCTTCTCCTCTTCCTGGCCGAAGATATTTCGGTAGCAGCTATTCCCATCGAAGCCTACCGCATTGTTGCATCACCGATTTTACCCACAGTTCCTCTTTTCACCTTAGCTGGATACATTTTGGCTGAAGGAGGTGCAAGTCGCCGCCTGGTTCGTCTCTTCCGCGCTCTGTTAGGCTGGATGCCTGGAGGTGTGGCTGTGGCAGCCACCTGTGTCTGCACCTTTTTTACAATATTCACCGGAGCATCAGGCGTTACCATTCTTGCTCTGGGCGGTCTTTTATTCCCCGTTCTTGTTAAAAACGGTTTTAAGAAACGATTCTCTATCGGTCTACTTACGTCGACAGGCAGTCTGGGGCTTCTTTTCCCTCCCTGTCTTCCGGTTATTTTCTACGGTGTGATCTCGCATACCCCCATAGATAAATTATTCTTGGCCGGGTTCATACCGGGAATGCTCTTGCTTATTGTGATCAGTCTGTTCGGGGTGCAACAGGGACTTCGGTCATCGATTAAACCGACACCTTTCAATTGGCGGGAAGCGGGCTCCTCACTTTGGGAATCCAAGTGGGAAGTTGCTTTGCCCTTCGTGGCTCTTTTCGGTATTTTCGGCGGGTTCACAACGATAGTTGAGGCATCAGCCATAACCGTCATTTATGCGCTTATAACCGAATGTTTTATCTATAAAGATATTCGCATCAAAACTGACTTGATTCCGGCTTTTATCAAAACTGCAACGATTGTCGGAGGTATTTTAATCATTTTAAGTGTTGCCATGGGATTGACAAATTATATGGTTGATGCACAAATACCGCTCCGGGCAGCTGACTGGGTTCGTGCAAATATCGAATCTCGAATTGTTTTTCTACTCATGCTTAATCTTTTTCTTCTAATGATTGGTTGTCTGATGGACATTTTTTCTGCGATTATGGTGGTTGTTCCATTGATCATTCCTATGGGGGAAGTGTTTGATATACATCCGCTGCATTTGGGAATCATCTTCTTGGCAAATCTCGAACTCGGCTACTTGACACCTCCTGTTGGTTTGAACCTTTTCCTCTCATCATTCAGGTTTGAACGGCCATTAATCATGGTCTATCGAGATACAATTCCTTTCTTTCTTTTGCTGCTATGTGTGGTTCTCTTAATTACTTATGTTCCTTCATTGACTCTATTCCTCGCCGGGGAATAGATAATCGGTAAGCGTTCACAGGCACCGCATCTTCGCGCGATCAGGACAACCAGGATAGCAGACTATAGCTGGTTGCCCTGATCACGCACATCTGCAGCACCTGTGAACGCTTACATTACAAATACTGTGCAACCTTTATCTTCCGAATGGGCGTGAACGGACACATTTTTTTTTGTTAAACCCGGCAGCCTTTTAAGTTAATTTATGATCCTTAATAACCTTTTTCTTTTAATTTATTAACCATGCTCAGCTTAAATACAGACTTCTTCTCTTCACGTTTAATGGCCATAGCGAGTAGCTCAACAAGTTCCGCTGCCCTGAAAGCCGGAAATTTTGAGATGTCATGGTCCATATTTGCTATCTCATCTTCTATTATAACTTCAGCAAGCGGCCCTATGGCAAGTGATAATTGAGTGTTGAGGAAATTAAAAAATTCATCATCTGCCATCAAAACATTCTCTGCTGCCGATTCGACAATCTTCAGGTGTAAAAGCTTGGATATGGCATCCCTCATCTCCCCCATATTCAGCCCTGTTTTTTGAGCAATTGTTCCAAGATTTTTTTTGCCATCCAATTGCAGAAAAACATTCAGCAAACTGCTGTCTAAAGTGATATCACCCGTGCCGCCTGTGACAACTTGTTTAAAAAGCATAGATGAAATATTTCCCGACATAATATCCATGGCCTTACCTCCGATGGGCTATTCCTGGAAAATTATTTTTATGCGAACCCTTACTTTTTTTCTCTTCCTAATCTTAATTCCTCTCTCAGGGCCTTGAACTCCGATTGGATTAACTGCCTGATCTGATCCATTGCATCGGCAAAAGCCTCTATGGGAAGTACATCAGTCTTTTCAGATTTTGTCTTAACAACCGATTTTACATGTTTTCCCTTTTGCACAACATCTTTTCGAGACGATAGCTTATCTTTCAAAACCTTATATTTATTTACTTCCACAGAAAGAATCTTTTTCTTTTCAGATTCCGTTAAACCTTCAGTTAGAACTACCTTCTCCAGTTTTTTAAACAATGAATTAAGAAATTTAAAGGAATCAGGATGGGATTTGCCTCTGCTTGTATTGATATACTCTCCAATTGAACCTAGAAGTTGGAGAAGTATAAAGACAATCCTATCGGCTTTATATCTTTTTTTTAATCCGACAACTTGATCTGCCAGACGCTTCATTACATCATCAGTAATTTCCCAATCGATGGACAAAATAACAGCTTTTAACTCTTTTAAAGGATATTCTTTAATATCACTGCTTTCCCCATCAGCTTTTTTAGGTATTTTATCCTCGGTAAACAAATCATCAAGCCGTCCATCAATCTCGTCGACTAATACATCATCGATATTTTGCTGCATTGATTATTTACCCCCTATTTTAAATCCTTAACTATCGTAGCAATTGTCATTGAAATAATTTTTTTCATTGTCTGCACAACGTTTGTTCCCTTAAGTGCACTTGCCTTAAAAGCCGATGTCTTTAGCTGACTGTTAAGATCTTTTTGCAACGTCTCAACAGATGTCAGGGGAATCCCCTGCTCTACAAGGTCCACTTTGTTGTATTGCAGGACTATGGGCATCTTGAAAATGCTTTTTTTATAATTTGCAAGATCTTCCTGCAGGTTTTTAATGGAAAGAATGTTCTTTTCCCTTCTTACCATCATTGAATCCGCCACAAAAACAATACCATCAACCCCTCTTAACACAAGTCTCCTGGTAGCATTATACTTCACCTGTCCCGGAACGGTATAAAGCTGTACCTTAATATCATATCCATTTACTTTCCCAATATCAAAAGGAAGAAAATCGAAAAACAGCGTCCGGTCACCATGGGTTTTGATAGTAACCATCTCTGTTTTTATACGAGCATTGAATTTTTTGTATATATATTCAAGGTTTGTTGTCTTTCCGCCCCTTCCTGGACCATAATAGACAATTTTAACCTGAACTTCTTTTTTTTTAGGATTAACAAATGCCATTTAAAAAACCTGTTAACTTTTTTTACTTTGTATTATTTATGATGAATTCGACTTTTTACGAATTCATCATAAATAGTATGCTGTAAAATTGAACTATCAGGGTGTATCAATTTCGCTTAAAATTATTTTTATCATTTCTGCGGCTTCACCAACCTTCAATCTTAAAAAACCCAGCGATATCTCATTGCTGAATATTGTAATTAGCAAAAAATCCGCATTTATTTTGTTGAAATGTATGTTCTCTTTTTTACCTTTATGGAAAAGTAATGAAAACTCACCTTCCCCAATAATTTTGGCCATGGCGCTTACTGCCCCGAAATTTCCGGCTGCAAGAGCCGCCAGGGAATAAACATCGTGTTTTATTTTGCCATTATCTTTATTGGCAATGATGTTGCCTGCCATATCGATCAGAAAAACACAACGAACCCCGATATCAACCAGATTCTGCTGCAAAATATCTTCCATTCTATCAAGTTGTTCTTGGCCAAGTGTATATGACAATTGTTTTCCTCCATAAAAATATTGATGTTTTACTATTAAAATTTCCTTTTTTAATCCTTTTATCAAACCTATAATATATCACAATAAATACCACTTTATCAAGATAAATTTAATCTCTTCTTAAAAACTCTTTATTTTTTGCCTTGATTGGATGCCGCAGCATCAAAATTCATGTAAATACCGACATTATTTCCACCTAACATCGAAGTTTTCAAGTCAGGATACCTTTTTTTAAAAACATGAATCATCGCAACATTTTCTCTTAACACTGTTGCCGAAAACCCTGTATAACCGTTTTCCATGGCAATTTTTTCCAATAATTCAAGAAGATAAGAACAAATACCCATGCCCTGGCAATCCTCGCGCACTACAAAAGCAACCTCCGCTCTTTTACTTTCTTCCATTGCATATGAGCCTATTGCCGCTATCTCCTTATGCCCTCCTTTTTGAGCAAGTCCGATAATTGACATGTTTTTTCGGTAATCAACACTGGCCCACTGTTTCTGCAGGATTTCGTGTGAAAACAATTTCATTTTATAAAAAAATCTAAAATAAATCGTCTTTTCCTGCAAAGAGTAGAAAAAATTTCTAAAACCAAATTCATCCGAAGGTAAAATAGGCCTGAATTCAACAGTTTTTCCGTTTTTTAATGTCAAAGCGCTCTTATATTTTTCAAGAAACATAAGATCATCCTCAGATGGCGGAAGCTGATCGGAAAAAATGTAATGATGCTTCTTAGCCGCTTCTATAAGTTCTCTGCGAAATTTTGGGTGGGCAATCTGAGCCAGCTCCATGACCCTCTGATATATCCCTTTCCCTTGCAGTTCCGCTATTCCATACTCTGTTATAATGAAGTTAACATCTGCTCTTGTAGTAGCCACACCTGCCCCTTCACTCAGATGTGATACAATACGGGATACAGTTCCATCTTTAGCTGTGGACGGAAGGGCAATGATGGAAAACCCCCCTTTTGACATTGAACTTCCACGGAGAAAATCGACCTGGTCTCCAATTCCGCTGTAAAACGTGTATCCCATAGAATCTGTACAAACCTGACCGGTAAGATCGACTTCAAGTGCTGAACTTATGGAAATCAGGTTATCGTTTCGTGCAATAACCGTCGGATCATTAACGAATTCCGACGAGCGGAAATAAAACATCGGATTATTATCCACATAACGGTAAATTTTCTCAGACCCCATGCATAGTGAGGCTACTACCCTTCCGGGAAGAAGTGATTTTTTCTTATTTGTAATAACATTTTTTTCAAACAACGGAAGAAAGGCATCGGTAATAAGCTGAGTATGTATCCCCAAATCTTTTTTATTCTTCAGGTGGGCTAATATGGCATAGGGTAAATTTCCGAATCCTATCTGTAGCGTAGCTCCGTCATCAACAAGCTGGTTTATGTAAAACCCGATTCTTGAAGCAATCTCGTTGTTTTTTATTCTCGGCAGCGCTTCTACAAGCGGTTCTTCATGTTGTACAAAGTAGTCGATATCGTCAACGTGAACAAAACTGTCTCCCCACGTTCTGGGCATTATCGGGTTTACCTGTGCGATAACTATTTTTGAGTTTTCCATGCCCGATTTTGTGATATCAACCGATACTCCCAGGCTGCAATATCCGAATTTATCAGGAGGACTTACCTGTATGAGAGCAACATCAAGGCCTATACGCTGGCTTGCAAACAGCCTTGGTATCTGGGAAAGATAAGTCGGTAAATAATCAATTTTTCCTTCAAAAGCCGCCTTGCGCATCTGGCTGCTTATAAAAAATAGTTTGAGAAAAAACCGTTTGAAAAACAATTCATCTTCGATATAGTCGGAAAGTGTTGACGAAAGCATCTGATAGATCATAATATCCTGTAAGCTTTCGTCTTTTACCATGGCCCTGATTAAATGCTGGGGTTCCCCGCATCCTGTGCCGATAAAAACCCTGTTGCCTCTTTTTATTTTAGAAATAGCTTCCTCTGCAGGCATAAGTTTATCCGGGCAATATTCATTTAACTTCAATTATTTTCTCCTTTTTCTATTTCTAAAAATATTCTTATTTCTATTTCAACCTAAATTGTAAATTTAGTCAAGAAATCAATAGCAACAAACTTTAAAAAACCGGTATTAAGAACATGATTTTATCAATAATATTGCACTCAAATTCAACCCGTATAAAAGCAATGATAAAAATTATGGTAGGCGTTCACGGGTTCAGGGTTGAAGAAACAGATACAAGATGCCTTCTGTTCATCGATGCAAAGTATCGCAGAAGTTTTCGATTCCGAGACAAATTCGGAGTTCATCCGGTTCTTGCGATACGTAAAGCGACCAACCTTGAACTGTGAACC
>JAUWMJ010000314.1 GCA_030613225.1 Desulfobacterales bacterium | reverse complement strand
GCGCCCCCTTTGCTTATAAATGCACATATGGATACGGTTCAGCCTGGTAAAGGAATAACCGCAGTATTAAAAAACGGTATTTTTACAAGCGATGGGTCAACAATACTCGGAGCAGATGATAAAAGTGCAATAGCAGTTATTTTAGAAACCTTAAGAGTGTTAAAAGAAAATGGGTTGCAGTATGGCCCTATTGATCTTGTCCTGACAATTTGTGAAGAGATAGGACTTTTAGGTGCCAAACATTTTGATTCAAGCCTTATAGATGCAAAATTCGGGTATGCACTGGATGCTACGGATATAGATGGTATAGTTGTCAGGGCGCCTGCGGCTAATAGACTTGAGTTTAAAATACATGGCAAAGATTCACATGCAGGCGCTGCCCCGGAAAAAGGGATCAACGCTATTTTGCTGGCGAGTAAGGCGATTGCCGGCCTTGAAATAGGCCGTATCGATAAGGAGACAACGTGCAATATCGGCATTATTGAAGGGGGAATAGCAACCAATATCGTGCCGAGCCTGGTAACGGTCAAGGGAGAGGTCAGAAGCCACGATAAAGATAAGCTGAAGAAAGTGACGGATGATATTGTATCATCCTTTAAAGATGTTATTGAAAGCTTCAGAAAGACCGCTTCTAAAGACGATCTTCCACGTCTTGAGGTTTCTATTGAAAAAGATTTTCCAAATACTGATATTCCTGAGGATCATCCTGCTGTAAAACTGGCTGTGCAGGCCGGTAAAAACATGGGAAGAAAAATGATCTGCAAAACGACCGGTGGCGGGGCGGATGCAAATATATTTTATGAAATGGGTATTATAACATGTGTGCTCGGTACAGGTATGCGTGATATGCATACTGTGCGCGAACATGTAAAGGTTGATGATATGGTTAAAGCAGCAGAGTTGCTGATTGAAATCATAAAACTTCATGCAAACAGTTGATTAGGAGATAGGAGATAGCTGATAGCTCAAAGCTGATAGCTGATAGTATAAAAGGATATTTTCTTTTGCTATGAGCTATGAGCTGTGAGCTGTGAGCTATATTGGTTCTATGCTTGCGTATTTTGATTGTTTTTCAGGTATAAGCGGTGACATGACCCTTGGTGCTTTAATAGATCTTGGGGTACCGGTTGAGTGGTTGCAAGAGAGACTTAAGAAAATTCCCTTAAAAGCTTTTGACATTACGGTTGAACATATACTGAGAAGCGGACTCAAGGCTCAAAATGTGTATGTTAATGTGAAAGATGATGGAAAGTCCAGGGATTATAAAAAAATTAAATTATTGATAGAAGCAAGTCCATTATCTGAAGGTGTAAAAAATAAAAGTCTTACAATCTTCAAAAGGATTGCATATGCGGAAGCAAAAATACACGGGAGTTCCGTAGAAGAAGTCCATTTCCATGAAGTGGGCGGGATTGATGCAATCGTTGATATTGTTGGTACTGCGCTATGTCTGGAATACCTTGGAATTAAAAGGGTAATTGCTTCAAAAATTCCCCTTGGCAGGGGTTTTGTTTCGTGCAGCCATGGAACCCTTCCTATACCCGCTCCTGCAACCATTGAAATACTTAAAAGTGTTCCTGTATATGGCACAGAAATTGAGCATGAACTGGTTACTCCAACAGGAGCGGCAATTATTGTATCCATAGCAGATTCATTTGAAGCAATGCCTCAAATGACTGTTGAAAAGATCGGTTATGGCGCAGGAAAAAATGACATGGGAAGCAGGCCGAATCTTTTACGGGTAATTACAGGCACGGCTTCAGATAGCCGGATAGAAAATCATACCGAATATCAAAAGGATAAAATCGTGGTAGTTGAAACATGTATTGACGATATGAATCCTGAAATCTTCGGGTTTTTGATGGATCGCCTGTTTGCCGCCGGCGTTCTTGATGTTTTATGGATTCCTGTTTTTATGAAAAAAAACAGGCCGGGGACTATGATTCAGGTTCTGTGCCGGGATGAAATAAAAGATATGGTTATAGACCTGATTTTATATGAAACCACATCGTTAGGCATAAGATATTATTATGTACAAAGACGTTTTCTCGAAAGGGAAAGAACAAAAATAAAAACAGAATACGGAAGCCTGTATGTAAAGCAGGTTAAAGATTTAGACGGCAGTGTAAGGATAGTCCCTGAATACGAAGTTTGCAGAAATATCGCTATTGAAAAGGATATTCCCATAAGAAAGGTGTATGATACTATTGCCGGAAAGGCAAAAGGGAAATAGCTCATAGCTGACAGCTCATAGCTCATAGTAAAAGGATTAAATCCTTCGAGCTATCAGCTATGAGCTGTCAGCTATGAGCTAATAAATTACGGAGTAATTTATTCTAATCCCTTGACAAATAAAGCGCTGGATTATAGACACGAGCCATGAATTTTAAAGAAAAAGCGGTTATGTTTATTGCAACAGGCTGCTTTATCGGGAAGATTCCTTTTGCCCCAGGCACGTTTGGATCTCTGGCTGGAATCTTGCTTTGCTTCATTTTGTCTAAAATAAGCGTGCTGGCCGCTATTATTTGCATAATACTATTTATTATCTTTTCCATATGGATTGCAAATGATGCCGAAAAAATATTAAAGAGAAAAGATCCCGGCAGTATTGTAATTGATGAAATCGCCGGTATGGCTGTTACACTTATAGGACTTCCATTTAATGTATTTTACGTTGTATCCGGTTTTATTATCTTCAGGGTTCTTGATATTACAAAGCCATTTCCAATAAGATATATCGAAAAGTGTATCTCAGGCGGAGCAGGTATTGTGTTAGATGATATAGCAGCAGGAATTATCGCAAATGTTATTTTAAGGATTATATTTTTTCTTTTTCCGATTTCCTGAAATTCGGGTAAAATGGAAATTGCTATATTTATTTCACCGCAAAGACACAGAGAGCGCAGAGAATAGATTTTAGTTTTAAAGAAAGAAAAACTTTGCATACTAAGCGACTCTACAGTGAATGATTACTTTAAATTATCGGTGTTTTTTGAGAAATTGCGATTTTAAGATTTAACTATCTGAAATTAGATAAATTCATAAATAAAAGGTCTAAGGTAACTTGAAAAAAAACAGTTTGTCTGTAAAGGATATCGGAGAAAAAAGGAAAAGCAGTATCCGGGAAAATATCGAGGCAGTCCTTGTGGCAGTTCTCCTTGCTTTATTTATACGCACTTTTGCTGTTCAGGCATTTAAGATTCCTTCAGGCTCCATGAAACAAACCCTTCAGATCGGTGATCATATTTTAGTTAACAAGTTTATTTACGGAGTTAAGGTTCCATTTTCCAAAACGACAATTATTCCTGTTAAAAAACCGAAACGTGGGGATATAATTGTATTTAAATTTCCTATGGATCCTGAAAAAGATTTCATTAAGCGTGTTGTCGGCGTTGCAGGCGACAAAGTGGAAATTCGCAACAAACAGGTTTTTGTGAATAATATAAAAGCTGATAGCAGTTTTGCACAATTCACCGATTCTTTTATTGTCCCCGGATGTCCACCCGGAATCAGACAGGATGCACCATGCCGCAAAGATAATTTCGGTCCGATCAAAGTGCCTGAAAATAAAGTATTTGTCATGGGGGACAACAGGGATCAAAGTTTTGACAGTAGATTCTGGGGATTTGTTGATTCAAAAGCCGTTAACGGGAAAGCGTTTATAATCTACTGGTCCTGGGATAGGGATAATTTTGGTGTCAGGTGGAAAAGGGTAGGGAGTATGTTGAAGTGAGAAAAAGCTTTTTTTCACAGATCAAGGAGAGTTTAAAAGATATTTTCTCTGGGGGTCTTTGTGTGCTAAGGGCTCGCGCAAAAATAACTGCACAGTTTATGCACCCCAAGGGCATTTGCTTCGCGGCACATCTCGGATTCAGGCCAGCTTTGCCCGATCCTCAACTCCAAAATCCTCGAAATAGCTCGCTATTCCTGTGGTTTTGCAGCCTCAGATCGAACAAATCTGACCTAAATCCATGCGCCTAAAATGTAAACTTATTTTTGCGCGAACCCTAAGGATTTCGGTTTTTTTACTCAGCTTCATATTCCACCGCAAAGCACTCATTGCTTTCTCTATAAAATCTCTGTTCATCCTAATAGCATCCCCTTTCATTCCTCAATCTCCTATTCAATGCTCCTTTGAAATATTTGTAGTCCAATTCCGGAGGGCCTCTTGAAGAAAGGAGGTGATAATTGGAACTTGGCAATAATTTCCAAAGATGAATTATGTGTGAAGGCGATAACCAGTCAACCAAACTCAACCGGATGTCAAGCGACAATTATATTTTCCCTGTAACGACAATTAAAATTCCCGATTTAAATTATTATAACTTACTAAATATATTAAAATATACTTGCAAAAACGATTTCACTATGTTGTTTATGTTTATCCTTCCGGAGGATAGGG
>JAUWMJ010000032.1 GCA_030613225.1 Desulfobacterales bacterium | reverse complement strand
GGCATGCTGCTTCGCATTCCTGCAGGGGAGGTTTTTCAGGCAAAACGTGAGTTGGAAGACTCGGGAAAGATAATACAAAAGGCAACCATGGCAGGTGCAAAGATCTTTGCGCCAAAGATCATTGCCAAAGCGATACAACTAAGAGATACCGCTCTTTTAAAGCAGAAATCAGGTGAATTGCGTGAGTGCATTAATCTTGCAGGTTCAGCAGCGACCAAGGGTAAAAAAGCGCTGAAAATTTGTATTTCGAATCAAGACGTTCCTGCACAGGCCGTTGTGCACGACCGCAAGGGCTATGTTCACAGCCGGAAACCGTCAGACAACCTGTGGAAAGATGTTTTCCGTTACGATATCCTGCACGAGGGTGAAAGAATACGGACATTGTCTGAATCCTCTTGCGATATTCTTTTCAGAAACGACAGCAGGCTGCGGCTTAACGAAAATTCCCAGGCGTTGATTCGAAAAATGCGGGCAAACCTGCTGGAAGATACAGGGGAAGCAAAAGTCAGCCTGATTAAGGGAGATGTTTTTGCTCTGCTTGTCGCCGGCCAAAAAAATGAGCGGTTTCAGCTGGATATACCTGGAGTTGAAACAAAAGTAGATTCCAAATATTTCTGGGTTGGCCGCGACAGGCATGGAACCCGCTTTGCCAACTATGATGGCAAGCTGGAAATTTCATCTGCGGGAAGCAAGGTTGTACTGAAAAAAAACCAGGGCTCTGTTGTTCTTCATAATAAAAAACCGACATCTCCACGGGAACTTCTCGCCAGCCCCAGCCTGCTCAAGCCTGAAAATGGTGTTGAAGAATTTAATGTCAACATACCTTTAGCCTGGGAAGCAGTAAGTGGAGCCCATCATTATCTGCTTGAAATATCCCATAGTCTTTCATTTTCATCAATCAGCTACAGCAAAGAAATTCAAGTCGCAACGGCCATGTTTCCCCAAAATCTTCCTGACGGGTCTTTGCGCAATCTGTTTTACTGGCGTGTTACAGCCGTTTCCTCAGACAAATTGAGAGGTCAGCCGTCCGAGGCAAGGTTCATTCACATAATGTATGACGATAAACCTCCGTTTCTTGTAATTCAATCTCCGGATGAGGGCCTGCTTCTTTCAAACAACATGGTAGAAATACTGGGAATGACTGAAAATGATATCTTGCTTACTATACAGGATCAGCCGGTTGAAATCGCAGCAAACGGAAAGTTTCGACTCAGGCAGAAATTGTATGAAGGAGTCAACAGCATCATTGTTAAAGCAACTGATCGTGCGGGGAATATCACTAAGCTTAAACGAAGTGTAACCTTTCTGCCGGATCATAAAATAGATTTAACTTTTGATGGATTTTATGGTCAGGCTTTGCACCAGGTAATGCCCGGCCATTTTATTGTATCACAACGCTCAATTTCCCTGGCCGGAAAAACAAATCCGGATTGCTCCATTACAGTTACTTCGCCTGGGACCGCTGTCCCGGCAAGGGCCACTGCGGATAGTAATGGCCGGTTTCAGGTAAATCTCAATTTGACCGGCCGTCGCCAGATGTTCAACGTTAAAATAGCCTCACCTTCGGGCGTAGAAAGGCATGCAAGCATTAACATTGAAATCGATGATAAAGCTCCGATCATACATTTTGACGAAAAAATCCCTTCCGCTACCAGGGATAAGAGATTGTCAATTAAGGGAAAGGTCGAAGATGCGGAAAGATTCAATTTGAATAAAAGCCCTGTTTCATTGCAGGATGGCCAATTCAGCATGACGATTGATCTGAAACCGGGCGCAAACAGACTTTCTTTTGTGGCCGGCGATTTGGTTGGCAACGTAGCCAGAATTGAAAAAGAGGTTCTATTTGATCCTGATCCACCCAGATTGTTAAAATATGAAATTTCCCTGGGCAAAGGTGAAGATAAAAACCGGGCAAGTGTAATTGTAAAAGCCAAGGATTCAACCGGACTCATAAAGACAGCGCTATTTACAGTACAAATCGGGAAACAAAGCCATACCGGCCACTTGATTTTTTCAGGTTCAAAGGGAAGATATATTGGATCATTCAGTATCCCGGAAGGTGGCGGGCATATAATAAAATTAAAAAGCGTAACACTGTCGGATTACCTTGGCAACATAAAGGAATACAGGTTTTAGTGCCTTAAAAGTTATTTTTTTGCATTTGGTGTCAAAAAAAATTGGATTGAAATATTTTCACCGTCTCCAAATGATTGAATATTGTCGATTGAAGATTGACTATTTAAGGTCCGCCTCCGGCTGATCAATTTTAAAAAAAGATCATAAAAATGACAGAGCGAAGCGACATCCACAAATATTCAATCTTCAATAATCAATAGTCAATCAGGTTCCGGCTTGGTCGGGTTAGGTGTTAACCAATATTGGAAGGTCTATCAAATGAACCAAAAATATTTTAATATTTCCGGGCGCTGTTTGAAAATAGCATTGATATTCGCCGTCTTCTTATGGATTGTTTCATCACAGGCCTTTGGAGCTGAACCCGCATATCTGATTACTTATGGCATTGATGCAGGTACGGTTGAAGGGGATGATGACTTTTTCCAGGTTATTTTCATACGGATGCCTGATCAGATGCGCGAGCCTGTATATGTTCGCATTTTCGACGCCGACTGCGGGGGTGAAGTGGACGCCAGATATCACGGGAAATTCAATACTCGAACCGGTTTTAAGCTATTCGGAGGAAAAGGCGCATATTCATCTCCCGGAATACAAAAACCGACGCCTGCCAAATCGGATTTGTATGCAGGTACTCTTCTTGCAAATGAAGAGTTTGGAGAAAACCCTCTTTTCGACAATAAGTGGTATACTTTTGCTCGAATTAAACCCGAAGACGGTGAAAAAGTCGGTCAGTTTCGATATTTTAAAGTTGTAATTGAAGGAAAAGAAGGTGATGACGGCAATGCTTTTCTTATTACGGTATCGAGCGAAGAGCACAGCAACACAGCACCTGATGAAGTTGAGATTTTTACTTTTGCGCCGACTATTCGCCTGCCACGACCAGGCGTATTTTCGGAAATGCGGTTTTTTGTTCCTGAAGATGTGCGCGAGATCGTAGTACACAACTTTGATCTTTCAGGTGCAAAAATTGGTGTGGACACAGCTTTTCGTTCCAATCTTAAAGTTAGCTCTTCCGGTCAGAATGAATGGAGGAAAGGAGGTGTTCTACTCAAAGAAATTGAAGTAGGTCGAATGTGCGCTCTTAGGTTTGAAGGAGGACGGGAAATGCCCAACGACGGGACATTTTATGTTACCGATAAACAGGGCAACCTGCTGCCAATGCTGGTTTCCATATATCTCCATGAACCGAATGCCCGTCCCAGACCTAAAATTGATCTTGAACAGCTCGATGATTGTAATACGTTTCTTTTTAACGGGCTTCGCACGGTTGACCCGGAGGGAGATGCGTTAAAATTTACCTGGAATTTTGGTGATGGAACCAGCGAAAAGGGCGTACCTGTCACTCACAGATATGAATCACCGGGTCGTTACAAAGCGAGCGTGATTATCGAAAATGATTCAGGACTTATTAACAACAGTGCGATTAAGCGATTTACCGTCAAGGTGAATCATCCTCCGACTGCTAATGCCGGACCCGATCTGCTTGCGGCTCCGGGCGAGAAACTTTACTTTGATGCTTCTAAATCGACCGATCCTGACGGGAAGGTGGTACGCCACTACTGGGATTTAGGAGACGGGCGTAAAGCCAGAGGCAGAAAAGTCAGGCATGTCTTCAGCAAACCTGGCTTGTACACAGTCAAGTTGCGTGTGGAAGATAACTCCGGCAGTTTGTGTAACTTTGCCACAGACCAGTGCAAGGTTTTTGTCAACTCTTCTCCGATAGTCAATATCGGTAAGGATCTGATTGCCTCGGTGAATGAACCGATCAGCTTCAGCGGCGCGGACAGCAGGGACATAGATGGTAAAATAATTTCATATGAATGGAATTTGGGCGATGGGACAAAAAACAGCGGTATCAATATAACCCATGCTTTTCAAAAACCAGGCATTTACAGGGTGAGACTTGCGGTTATCGATGATTCTAATGCTAAAAATAAAACAGCTACGGACACCTTAAAGGTTTTTGTCAACGATCCGCCGATTGCCCGCGCGGGTAAAGACCATATAGCTTCTGCCGGGGAAACGATTATTTTTAATGCTTCCAGGTCGAAGGATAAAGACGGCAAGCTTATCGAATTTTTATGGGATTTTGGCGACGGCACAAAGCAAAAAACAGGCGGAAGGACAAAAACCGTAAAGCACAGCTATTCAGATCCGGGGAAATACATTATAGGATTAACCGTAAGGGACGATTCAGGGTCCAGCACTGATACCAGTCAGGATACTGCCCTTGTAATTATTAACCATCCACCAGTGGCTGTTGCAGGCCCTGATCAACATGTTAAAACCAGGGAAGTGAAGTTCGATGCATCAGACTCTTATGACCCGGACGGTGAGGTTATTAAATATTTATGGAATTTCGGAGACGGGAAGACGGGCAAAGGAGTTTCGGCCCTCCATACTTTTCGGAATCCAGGGGAATACACCGTGCGCCTGACCGTGCTCGACGATTCAAAGACGTCCACAAGTCGCACATATGATGAAATGACGGTAACTGTGAACCACCTGCCAATAGCCGATGCCGGTCGCGATCGTGTTGGCATGCCCGGGCAGGTGTATGTTTTTGACGGCAACGCTTCCGTGGATCCGGATGGTAAGATTATTAAATATGTATGGGATTTCGGTGATGGTGCAATCCAAAATGGCACTAAAGTATCCCACAGCTACTCTAATCCAGGCAAATACAACGTATTATTGACCGTTTATGACAATTTTGAAAAAGAAGGCGATGTAGGGTTTGATGAAGCAGTGGTAGTAATAAACCGGTCTCCTGTAGCGGTTGCCGGTGGTGATCTTCTCATCGCACCAGGTGAAAAAGTTCTGTTTGATGGGAGCCGATCATACGATACCGATGGAAAGATTGTTTTTTATCAATGGGATTTCAGCGGGGATTTCAGCGATAAAAAAGCGGCAGGTAAATTAACCAAAGCCTTTCAGTCTGCCAGAGTCCGGCGCAGTTTTGCTGCGTCCGGGGCATACAGTGCCACTTTAACAGTAGTTGATAATTGCCGCGTTGAAAATTCTACGTCCCAGGAAAAAATTTCTATCAGGGTTAATCACCGTCCCAGGGCAAATGCCGGGAAAAATATCCATACATCTGAAAGAACAGTTATGTTGGACGGTTTAGCCTCCAGTGATGCAGATGGTGATCCTTTGACTTATATCTGGAATTATGGCGACGGAACACCGCGCAAGAAAGGAGCAAGGGTTTTTCACACTTTCGCAAAGGGAGGCAATTATCCGGTTATCCTTACTGTTGACGACGGAACCGGTTTGTCTAATGCTCGCTCAACTTCCTCCATATCTGTTAAGATCAATGATGCTCCTGTTGCAAACGCCGGCGGTAACAGGAAGGCTTGCGCCGGAAAAGTTGTACTTTTTGATGGCAGCTCTTCAGTAGATCCTGAAGGCGGTCTGATGAAATATCACTGGGACTTTGGAGGCGGATCGACAGCCGAGGGGGTTAATCCCACCAAAATCTATGATAAAGGAGGGGTATATCTGGTAACCCTGACAGTAACGGATGATTCCGGCTTAAAGGAGGGGAGTACAGGCAGAAATCAAATAGTGGTTACGGTTGTCGAATCGCCGGTGTCTGATGCGGGGCTTGATCAAATAGCATGTGCTGGAATTCCAATTCGATTTGACGGCACAAAATCAAAGGATGTTGATGGCCTGGTAAACAGTTTTCTATGGGATTTCGGCGACGGCGCTGTGGGAGGCGGACCAACTCCGACTCATGTTTATGATAGGGCGGGTACATACAAGGTCAGACTGACCATCACCGGAGATCGTACAGGTGATTGCAATAATACAGATGACGATGAGATGATTGTTGTAATTCATGAAGCCCCGGTTGCAAAATTTACATGTCCGGCATCAGCACAGATGGGAAAACCGGTAGTCTTTGATGCCAACCAGTCAACAGTTCGAAGCGGAAATATTTTACAATGGAACTGGGATTTTGGAGACGAAACCTACGTGGAGGGTGAAAAGATAGAACACACATATGCCGAATCAGGCTACTATGTTGTCAAACTTACAGTCTCTGCCGATTCTCAAAATGATTGCAACAAAACGTCAAAACAAAAAACTATAAACATTAATGCACCACCTGTCGCAAAGGCAACTTCAGATGGGCTTAAAAGACCGGAAAAAAATGACTGTTTGGTTGGGGTGAATCAGATTATCACCTTTAACGGATCTTCCTCCCGTGACCCTGACGGTGTCATAGCTTCTTATAATTGGGATTTCGGCGATGGTTGCGAGGATAGCGGTGTGCTGGCCAGGCATCAATATAAAAAGGGCGGCCGCTACAAAGTGGTTTTGCGTGTCACAGACAATACAAAGCTGGCCAATAACAGCTCAACCGATACACTGGTTATTTTTGTAAATGAAACACCCCTGCCGGTTATAAAAACGAAAAAGATTCTTTGTGCAGGGGAAGAGGTGTTGCTGAACACCAGTGGTTCTTACGATCCTGACGGTGAGATTGAAGGCTATACATGGCGTTTTGGTGATATGAGTCCTCCTCAAGAGGGAAAGGAAGTCAGACATACTTACCGCCTTCCCGGAAATTATACGGTAACACTGGAGGTTGATGACGGCAATTCAGTGAGCAACAGTCTTGCACAAACTTCAGCAATTATTACTGTCAATGAGCCTCCGGTTGCCAATGCAGGATTAGACCGCATCGTATCTCCCGGAGAAAAGGTTTTGTTTGACGGATCAGCATCAAAGGACCGTGATGGCTATATCAAGTCTTATAAGTGGGACTTTGATGACGGAAACATCGCCAAAGGGGCAAAGATAACACATTGTTATAAAAATCCTGGCAAATACCGGGTTCGACTTGTTTCCATTGATAATTCTGAAACCGATTGTAATATTTCTGAAGATGTCGTAAATATTCGTGTGAATGCTCCACCAGTCGCCGTTATTAAGGACAGGCTTGAAAAAGTTTCGTATGGAGTATATGATGTAATTGTTTTTGATGCTACCGGATCATACGACTTGGATGACGATCCGTTAACTTTTTCCTGGAACTTCGGCGATGGTCAGAGCGCACAGGGGCCAAAGGTAACTCATCGTTTCAAGAAACCGGGAAAATACACTGTTAAATTACGTGTTGACGATGGCATGAGATTAAAATCGAGTATCGGCCATAGTAAAGCAACGGTTAGAGTTAAACAAAGGAAATAAGCAGCCGTTCACGGCTTGAAAGGATATCATGTATATACGATTCTGGGGAGTACGAGGTTCAATAGCAACTCCCCTTACAAACGCCGAGCTTGAAGTTAAAATTGAAACAGCAGTAAAGCTGGCAATAAAATCAGGTATTACAGACAATGGTCAGGTGCCTGGTTTTTTGGACAGTTTGCCCCTGCATATCCGCAGGACAGTTGGAGGGGACACAGCCTGTGTGGAGATTCAGGCAGGAGGTAAAATTCTTATTTTCGATGCAGGCACAGGCCTTCGTCGGCTGGGTCTGGATCTAATTAAAAGATCCGGGGGAAATCCAATTGAAGCTCATATTCTGATGACGCACACGCACTGGGACCATATTAGCGGAATTCCTTTCTTTGTCCCTGCTTTTTCCTCTGAAAATAATCTGACTTTTTACAGTCCGTTTCCAGGGCTTAAAGAGCGCCTTGCAAGGCAGCAAAATTCTGAGTACTTTCCAGCACCATTATCTCCAACTTTTAGATTCGTTCCTTTGAATGAGCATAAACAATTTCATATAGGTGATGTTAAAATTGAATTTATTTCCCTTAACCATCCCGGTGGAAGTTACAGCTATCGAATTACATATGGTAATAAAACAATAGTTTACGCAACAGATTCCGAGTATAAAGAACTATCCGCAAATTCGCTCAGGCCTTTTACAGATTTTTTCCATGGCGCAGACATGCTGATATTCGATGCCCAATATACAATGCTGGAGAATGTTGAAAAGGAAGACTGGGGCCACAGTAATGTGTTTACAGGTATTGATATGGCCATTGAATCTAAAGTGAAAAAACTTGTATTCATACACCATGAACCCGGCTATGATGATGAGAAATTATATAAAATTCTTTTAAAGGCAAAAGAGTATGTTGATATTAATCAGCCAAAAGTACCTCTTGATCTTTTACTTGCCTCCGAAGGGCTAAGCATGACGCTTTAAGGTTTTTGACTTCCGAGTTATGAAAGGAAAAAGATGAAAATCGAAGAGACCATACTCAATGATGTATCAAGGATTAATCTTAAAGGACGATTCGATGCTTACACCAGTGATGCTGTGGAAAAATTTATACGGGAAAGAATCGAAAAAGGCCGCAGTCAGTTTGTATTAAACATGGAAAATGTATCCTTTATATCAAGTGCCGGTTTACGCGTTGTTATTATAATTGCCAGGGAACTGCGAAATGAACATAAAGGGGATTTACATATAGCAGTGCTTCAGCCTACTGTTAAAAGGGTTTTCGAGATATCCGGATTAGATAATATCCTTAAAATATTTGACGATGAAGAGGCAGCAACCAGGGCTTTTACGAGTTCTAAGTAAAGAATCCACACCGTAAGGATGTGGCATTGATTTGTTCCTCGAAGGGGTTGTCGGATACACCAGGTTAAGAGTGACTAAAGTGCCTAAAGTGAGCTAAAGTGACTAAAGTTAAGGAATTCTGTCTATTGTATTTTTATAAAAAAGATGGCTTGTCAAGGTATAGCCAATCAGGCTTCACTTTTGGTTACGCCGCGACAAGAGGCGAAGATGGCTTGCCGGGGCGTAGCCAAAGGCGAAGACCGGAGCGGAGCGACACCACAACTTTAGGCATTTTATCCGCCACCGTACTTTGGCGGATTTAGCTCACTTTAGACACTCTTATTTGCTCAGTTAAAAATTATTTCTAACCACTCCCAAAGGACGTGGTTTTAATAATTGAATAAACACGAGATATTTGTGAGGAAAGATGAAACAAACATATGACTTTCCGGCAGATACTGCCGTTTTAGAAAAAATAGGCAAGCTTGCGATTGATGCGGGAAGTAACGCAGGATTTAACGATATTGAAATCGGAGATATTCAGCTTGCCATTGATGAGGTTTGTACTAACGCCATCACCCATGGGCTGAAAAATGATCAAAATCGGACGTTTCAAATGGTAATTCAGTGGAATCCCGGCGAAATCGAGATCCAGATTCACGAGTCCGGGGAACCCTTTGATCCCCTGGATTTAGACGATCCTAACCTGGAAAATATTATGGAAGAACAGTCAGCCGGTGGCCTGGGACTCTATTTTTTGCGGGAACTTATGGATGAAGCAGACTTTCGAATTGGACGGGATGGAGTAAAAACGTGGCGCATTGTAAAAAGGAAGGCTTAGGGCTCGCGCAAAAATCAGAACCTGCAACCGTAAAAATCCTTTTTTATCGGAGACAGGCCTGATGTGGCAGAACGGATTCATAAGATGCTTCTACGGACCGGGATCGCCTGTTTTGAAACAATATATTACAACCTGAATTCAAAAGATAAAGACCCCCAGACAAAAAAAAGGCTGATGTAATTCTCTATAATCCGGTAATTTCAGGCAGCCCTGATTTTAAATCACTTACATTATTGTAAGTTAATAATCCTAATTATTACATTTTTGTAAGACATCAACCTTGTCCACCAACCTGCATGATCAGCATATTCCATTGTTTTAATTCATAATTTATTCTCTTTCCATTATTGGCACACCAATTGCAATTGTTCACTTCAATTTCAAAGTTTTAAAAGGAAGACAGGTATAAAAGCAGATGCATAACGAAGCCTCAGTAATACTGAAACAAAAAATCGGGCAGCTGATCTCAAGTCTCCTGGAAGAAAATACCCTTGCTTTTTTAAAAGAGCATTCGCAAATTATTGACGAATATTTACAAACCTGTTTTGAAACAAGCATGGTCGGACCAAGCATGGTCCTGGCAAAAAATCCGTATGCATTCATCGCTCTTGGGGGCTATGGCCGCCAGGAGCAGTGCGTTTATTCCGATGTCGATCTTCTTTTTCTTTTTAAACAAAACGTACCTGATGAAGCAGAGAACCTTATCCGTGAAATTGTTTATCCGCTCTGGGATATCGGCCTTGATGTCGGTTATGCCACACGTTCAATAAAGGAGTGCTTAAGCCTTGCCGGAAAAGATTTTGAAGTTTTGACATCTTTGATGGATGCCCGTTTTATTTGCGGAATGTCCCCTTTATATTCAGAGCTAATGCAGCAACTGCGGGAAAAAATCATCAAAAAAGATCGCAAAAAGATAATTGACCGGCTTGTTGAAAGCAGCAATGAGCGCCATGTCCGTTTCGGAGACTCCACTTATCGTCTCGAACCCAACCTGAAGGAAGGACAGGGAGGCTTGAGAGATTATCACGTCATACTGTGGCTTGCCAGGATAGAATTTAAACTCAAACAGCCCAGAGATCTTGAGTATTATGGCCGGCTCTCACATGAAGAGTTTAAAGACCTGACTGAAGCTCTTTCATTTATCTGGAATGTACGAAATCGGCTCCACTTGTTAGCAGGCCGGAAATGCGATCAGCTTCATTTCGAAAATCAGATCCTGCTTGCCGATAAGTTTAAATTTAAAAAATCAAACGGGCAGCAGCCGGTTGAAAGATTTTTAGGCCGTCTTCACAGCAGGATGGATTTTATAAAACAGCAGCACCTGATGTTTCTTTATGAACTCGGATATACTGCCGGTAGAAAACCAAGAAAGCTACCCGAAAAGCTCTCGAATGTAAACGGAATAGAAGTTATAAGGGATATGTTGAACTATACTTCTTCTGAAGAAATTTTGAATTCGTCGGATCTGTTGCTTTCTATATTCGAAGAGAGCATGCGGCTGAAAATTCCCTTAAGTGCTGAAGCCAAACGAATGGTGAAGGAGTTCGGCTATCTTATAGACACAGACTTTAGGAATTCGGCTTCCAATGTCAAAACTTTTGAACGTATTTTGTTAACGCCTGCTCCCACTTTCAATGTTCTAAAGGAAATGCTCAACACAAACTTTTTGGTCCGGTTTATCCCGGAATATAAAATGATCGTTAATCTAGTCCAGTACGACGAGTATCATCTCTATCCTGTTGACAAACACTTGCTACGAACGGTTCAGATAATAAAAAATTTTGTCTCCGGCGATGATGCCACGGACCCATTATGCGTCGATTTGTATAAAGAGCTTAAAAGTAAAAAGCTTTTGCTCTGGGCGGCTTTGCTCCACGATATCGGTAAAGGTGACCTGGCAGTCGATCATTCACAGGGCGGCGCTGCGATTGCCGGAAAAATACTTTCGGAAAAGGGTTTTAAATTAAGGGACATCGAAACTGTATCGTTTTTAATTGAAAGGCACCTGTTTTTAATCAAAACTGCAACAAGAAGAGATATCCACGACGAGGAAACGGCAATTTTATGTGCAAGAACTATAAAGGAGATTGATCGGCTGAAAATGCTCTATCTTCTGACTGTTGCCGATTCCATGGCCACAGGACCAAAAGCATGGAATGACTGGATGCAAACCCTACTCAGAGATCTTTTTCTTAAAGTTTTAAATGTCCTGGAAAAAGGGGAGCTGGCAAGCCGTGAAGCTGTTAAAGTGGTCGAAAAGAAACAATATCAGGTCCTAAGTCAGGCATCGTCGCCGGAAAGCAAAAAGGACCTGGAAGAACTCTTTAACGTCTTTTCGCCAAGATATCTTCTGTACGCTGATACGGACCAGATAGTGGAAGATGTAAGGCTTTATGAAAGTCTTGGTGAAAATGACTTTGTCTGGGATATAACGAAATCAGCAGATGCGAATACACGGGTTGTCAGAATTTGTGCCAAAGATCGGCCCGGACTTTTTTCCAAAATTTCCGGCATATTAACTTTAAACAACATCGATATTATTGACGCACAGATTTTCACATGGCGAAACCAAATTGCATTGGATATCTTCAATGTCAAACCGCCTCCGGAGCAGTTATTTGAAGATGAACGCTGGGAGCGGGCTGAAAAAAATCTTCAATCAGCCCTGTCAGGGGATCTTGATCTTGCGAAGGCACTTGGTGAAAAGATGGCGGCGTATCGGTCTTTTAAGACCATGAGATTAATAAGACCACATCGAATCGTCATTGATAATGATAGTTCCAGTTTTTTTACTATCGTCGAGGTTTTTACATACGACTTTCCGGGACTTCTTTTTAATATTACAGATGCCCTTTTCAGATGCAAACTCGACATCTGGGTTGCAAAAATTGCTACCAAGGTGGACCAGGTGGTAGATGTTTTTTATGTCAGGGACTTTGACGGGCAGAAAGTCGATTCGCCTGACCAGGTTGCTGCAATAAAGGCTGCAATAGAAAAGAGGCTTCCGGCGGCAG
>JAUWMJ010000126.1 GCA_030613225.1 Desulfobacterales bacterium | reverse complement strand
CTTGCTGCTACACTTTCCTTTTCAGGAGACCAGGAAATTTATCTGTTGACTGGAACCGGGAAAATTATTAAAAGACTGACCAGAAAGTGGGGCAGTGATATATCACCGACCTGGTCCCCTGACGGCAAAAAGATAGCCTTTGTTTCAAACCGTGCCGGATCACCCCAGATTTATATAAAGAATATCGATTCCGGACAGGTTGAAAGGTTGACATTTAATGGTCAATACAATACACAACCAAACTGGTCTCCCAGGGGAGACCAAATTGCGTATTGTGCACTTGAGAAAGGAAGAAATAATATTTTCGTAGTTGATATAAAGAGTCGGCAACCGATTCAACTTACCTTCGATGCAGCAGACAATGAGTCACCCTCCTGGTCACCAGACGGGAGCCTCATTGCATTTAGCTCTACACGAGAAGGTCCATCCAGAATCTATATTATGACTGCCTCTGGAACCGACCAGAGGCGGCTTCTTTTTTTACACGGTGAGCAAACCAACCCAAAATGGTCACCAAATGTTAACAATGAATAAATGGTTTTTGATTTTGAAAGGAGGAAAAAATGCGAAAAAATTTGTGGATAGGTTTAGTAATGCTTTTTTTAATTCCCGGGTTTCTGTTTACTGTATCCTGTGCTCAACAGGAAGTTAAGGATACTACTGAAGAAACAGCAACAACAGAACCTGAAAAAGTGCCTGAAGAAACAGCAACACCGGCAACTGAAGAAGTGCAGCCCACTACCGACATGAGTGCGGAAGAACGCGCCATTCTGGCTGCGCGAAACATGTTTTTGAGTGAAGATATTTACTTTGAATTTGATAAATCCACACTCGATTCAATGTCACAGGATATCTTATCAAGAAAGGCGGACTGGATGCGTGATAATCCAGACGTTGTTGTGAGCCTTGAGGGCCATTGTGATGAGCGCGGCACAAATGAATACAACCTTGCTCTTGGCGAAAGACGTGCTGATAGCGCAAAGTCATTTCTCGTTGACCTTGGCATTGAAGCTTACAGGATCTCAACCGTAAGCTATGGTGAAGAGCGCCCTGTAGATACAGGTCATAACGAAGAAGCCTGGGCCAAAAACAGGCGCGCACATTGTCTTATTCCGTAAATTGATTCATTTAAAGCGAAAAAAACTCACTTCCGAAGGAAGTGGGTTTTATTTGCCCTTCTAAGGGGCTGCACCAAGTTTTAAGTGACTAAAGTGACTAAAGTGAACTAAAGTGACTAAAGTTAAGGAATTCTGTCTGTTTTATTTTTATAAAAAAGATGGCTTGCCGCGGCGTAGCCGAAGGCGAAGACGGGAGCGAAGCAACACCTTAACTTTAGTCATTTTAGTCACTTTAGCTCACTTTAGTCACTCTTTGAAATTTACTCTGGCCAATCATTTCTGACCACTCCCAAAGGACGTGGTTTCAAAAATCAAATGAAACACTCAATCCTTATTATCATTGCTTTTTTTCTCGCTATGGGCGGATGCGCTTCCCGGCAGGATGTAATAATTCTTGATGATCGTCTGGTGGAATTGGAATATCAGCTCTCAAAGATTAAAACGGTTACAAAATCCCAAAAAACCGAGGGGAAAAAATTAAGGGGTCAGTCTGCCGGACTGCGTGCAGAACTCAGCGAAATCAGAGCAGAAATTCAGGCATTAAGTGGAAAAATTGAAGAAACCGAATTTCTTTTAAAAAAAAAATTAACGTCTTCTTCAAAGTCTTATGATGATTTAAGCAAAAAGTCGGAAAAACGGTTAGACAGAGTCAAAGAAATAACTTCTTTTAATAAAGAACGCATTATTCGCATTGAACAGTATCTGAATCTCGAATTATCCGAATCCGTCCATACAATAAAGCCTGACCTTGCGAAAAAACCTTCGTACCAGCCTGAAAAAAAACTTACTGAAAATGAACTTTACCAGCTTGCAAAACAGGCCTTTGACGAAGGCAGCCTTGACATTGCGCGCGATAAATTTCAGGAATTACTTGATCGATACCCAAAATCAAAAAGTGCTGACAATGCACAATTTTGGATCGGTGAGATCTTTTATCGTGAAAAATGGTATGAAAAAGCCATACTGGAATACCAGAAAGTAATTGAGAATTATCCTAAAGGGAATAAAGTTCAAGCTTCCCTTTTAAAACAAGGATTTGCCTTTTATAACCTTAAAGATAAACCAAATTCCCGTCTTATTTTTAAAGAACTGATAAAAAAATATCCCGGATCAAACGAAGCAAAAATAGCAAGAAAAAAGCTGAAAGAGTTTTAACAGGTAATGAGCGCATGATGATGAAGATCATCGGCATAGATCCTGGCCTGGCTGCAACAGGTGTTGGAATTGTCAGAGGAACAGGGTTTAAAATCGATGGTTTTTCCTTTGGCGCAATCAACACTTCAAAAAACATCTCTTTGCCAAACCGCCTTGAACAAATCTACACACGCCTTCTTTCTCTTTTAAAGGAAGAAAAGCCCGATCTTATGGTTGTCGAAGATGTATTTTCCCTTCCCAAATACCCAAAATCGGGTATAACTTTAGGGCGGGTCACAGGTGTTATTCTTCTTGCAGGTTGCCGGACTAATGTATCCATTACAGAAATATCCGTCCGCGAGGCCAAGCAGGTTTTAACCGGAAATGGGAATGCAAGCAAAATACAACTTGAAAAATCAGTTCGAAATTTGTTAAACATTACAACACCGATTAGACCTTACCATGCATCTGATGCATTAGGTCTTTCACTTATTGGTCTTTATCGTGCTGGAGATCACAAGGTGTAGATTGATGATTGATGATTGATGATTTGCGGAATCGCTTCGCTCTTTCTTTTTAATTATAATCGACAGAATACCTTAAATCGACAATCTTCAATCTACAATAATAAATATTTCTTTTCATTTCCAGGTCAGGGGTAAAATAGAATATTAATACTTTCAAAGCCAGGTTCTAAACAATTAGATGATAGGATATTTAGAAGGTAAAATTTTAAAGAAAGAAGAAGATCGGATACTTCTTCTTGTGAACCATGTCGGATACGAAGTTCTTCTTCCTTCAATTGTAGTGGAAACCTTAAAAAATAAAATGGTCGGCGATGAACTTTCTCTTTACATATATTACCAACAAACCGAAAGACAGCCAAAGCCTGTACTCATCGGTTTTAATCTCGAAGCTGAAAAGGAATTTTTTCAACTTTTTATTTCTGTTGAAGCTGTTGGTCCATTAAAAGCCGCCAGAGCCATGAACATTCCTGTTCGTGATATAGCACGCGCCATTGAAACAGAAAATGCTTCCGCTCTCAAGCAATTAAAAGGCATAGGCAACAGGACTGCGCAGAAAATTATCGCCACATTAAAAGGCAAAATGGAAAAATTTGTATTAATCAGCAAGGGAGACACTGTAACCGCTCCTGTTTATGTGGATTTTAAAAGTCAGGTTCTTAGAGTTCTTGTTGACCAGCTTGGACATAAAACTTCAGATGCAAACCAGATGATAGCACAAGCGTTAAATCGTAACAGGTCTGTTTCAACACCTGAAGAACTCTTTGAAGAAGTATATCGCGGGGAAACCTCAAAATGAAAGGCACAAAGGCAGAAGGGGAAAGAGCTCGCCGAATTCGGAGTAACCAGCAGCCAGTACCCAGTAACGAGTAACCAGTAACCAGCAACGAGCAACAAGCAACGAGTAATATGACAGACGATATCATAACACATTCTTCAGAGAATCAGGGCATACTCACCGGGTCTTGCCTGCCTGCAGACCAGGAACCTGAAATTCTGTCCCTGCGTCCATTAAATTTCTCAGACTACATTGGACAGTCCGAGGTCGTTGAAACTCTTAAAATTGCAATCCAGGCGGCACAACAGCGTAAAGA
Source organism: Desulfobacterales bacterium (assembly GCA_030613225.1). The sequence goes on along the minus strand of JAUWMJ010000126.1, from coordinate 3,925 downwards.
ACCGATTGATCATGTTCTTTTCCATGGCCCGCCCGGCCTTGGTAAAACTACACTGGCTCATATTATAGCAAATGAAATGGGCGCGAATATCACAATCACCTCAGGGCCTGCTCTTGATAAAGGCGGAAATCTGATAGGTATTCTTACTCACCTTGAATACGGGGACCTCCTGTTTGTTGATGAAATACACCGTACGCCAAAGGCTGTAGAAGAATTTTTATATCCGGCCATGGAAGATTTTGCGGTCGATTTCATGTTTGACAAGGGTTTTCATGCACGAAGCCACAGGTATCGACTTAACCGTTTCACTCTTGTCGGTGCTACAACCCGAGTAGGGCTGTTATCTGCACCTTTGAGAGATCGATTTGGTATCTTCAGGAGCCTTGATTTTTATAGCGAGCCGGATCTGGTCACAATTTCCAGACGATCAGCCTCTCTGCTTGAAACGGCAATTGATGACCAAGGAGCAGCTGAACTAGCCAAACGCTCCAGGGGAACGCCCAGGATTTTAAACCGGCTTTTAAAACGAGTAAGAGACTATTCTCAGGTTAAGATAGACGGAACAATTTCAAAGGAAGCAGTAAAAGCCGCTCTTTCTCTTGAAGGAGTTGACGAGAAGGGATTGACTAATCTTGACCGACGCTTTCTTAAAACGATTATCGAATTTTATAATGGCGGCCCTGTCGGTATTGATGCGATTGCCGCAACACTTCAGGAAGAAACCGATACTCTTGTAGATGTAGTCGAGCCGTATCTTTTAAAAATCGGAATGATAATTAGAACATCTTCCGGACGAAAGGCATCTGAATCTGCATACCGCCACCTCGGATACAGTGTTCAGAAGAAGTTGTTTCGATGACACAAAAGATTGTCGATTGATGATTGATGATTGGCGATTGGTGGAAGTCGCTACGCTAAACCGATTTTATAAAAAAGATTTCCATCCTTAAATCTTCAATCGTCAATCTTCAATCGTCAATTCATCGTCATTCGCTGCTCTGAAATAGTCGCATTTTTCAAACTTATGTTAAAAATATGCATAGTCACTTATTAAAAAATGTCCATAATTACTCTAACTACCGATTTCGGCACTGCTGATGAATATGCCGGTATAATGAAGGGTGTTATATTGTCTTTAAATCCATCAGCCGTTATTGTCGACATTACACACCATGTCGATCCACAGGATCTGGTCCAGGCAGCATATACCATTTATTCTTCTTACCGATATTTTCCGCAAGGTACTGTTCATGTGGTTGTGGTGGATCCGACAGTAGGAAGTGACCGAAAAATAATAGCCTTTAAAATAGCGGACCATATTTTTCTGGCTCCTGATAACGGTGTTTTAACACTATTAATAAATGAAGGAAACATTAATTCGATTGCCCGTATTGATAATACCAGTTATTTCTTAGATCCTGTCAGCCGTACATTCCACGGCAGAGACATCTTTGCCCCGGTTAGTGCCCATCTGTCTTTAGGTGTTCCGATAAAAAAGCTTGGTACACCTGTTGCACAAAAAAATCTAATATGTTTATCTATTCCTGAACCATATTTTTCAGATAATGGTGAACTTGTCGGCTCTATTGTCTCAATTGACCATTTCGGCAATCTGATAACAAATATTAATTTAGACGACCTTGAAAAGATTTATAATACAGTTCCCGGCAAAAAACTTTGCATCAATGTAGGCAGGGATAAAATCAGTGGTTTGTCGCCGAATTACAGTAGCGCAATTGCCGGCCATCCCCTTGCTATCATTGGAAGCCGTGGATATCTTGAAATATCAGTAAATGGCGGTAATGCCGCAAATCACTTTATGGTTGAAAAAGGTGATGTTGTCAGTATAAGCACTGTAAAATGAATTAAAATCAACTTAAAAAAGGATAAAAGTTCAGCCACTAAGTCACAAAGACACAAAAGGACTTTAATTTTAAAGCTTTATCAAAAATAGAAGAATAAAGTTGTAGATACGGCATATACTGTACCTTAAGAAAGTATATTATATTTTTAGTGTCTTGGTGCCTTTGTGGCTGAACTATTACAAAAAAGGTAAAATAATAAAACAATGCCAAATATTTCAAAGCCGAAAACCTCAAAAAGAGTTCGACAGTGGACTCTTTTAATTATCAGTAATCGCGGAAAATCAATTACAATTAAATGGTTTAAAACACTGGCATTTACTACCGTATCCGTGTTGGTTCTCGCCATAGCCGCAAGCGCATGGCTTAGTTTTCTTTACAAAAACTCAATTGAATCTAATAAAAACATGCTGTTTGATCTTAAGAATTTACAGCACAAAATCATTTCCCTTGAACATGAAAAAGATATTCTCATGACCAGGCTGATTTTAACCGAGTCAAGGGTTGAAGAAAGCATGGCAAAAACAGATGATACAATTCCTTTTGACAAAACAGCTGCTAAAAACTCTAATATTGACAAAAAATCAGTACAGCCTGAAATGCCTTTGAGCGTCTCTGCTGATGATCTTATTGTATTTCACCAGCCGGATTTAAATACGCTGAGAGTTCAATACATGCTTAGAAATACCGGGTCTAAAGCACATGCAATAGCCGGAAGGTCTGTGGTGATATTAAAAAACAAGGGAGACGACGACCAGAAAAAATGGCTTATTATTCCACATGTTCCGCTGGTTTCAGGAAAACCTTCAGGTAAAAAAGGACGTAATTTTTCAATCTTCAATTTAAAAACAATGAAATTCCGAGTTAATGATCAAACCGGCCCTGGCCAATTTAATATCGCTACAGTCTATGTATATTCCAGAACCGGAAAATTACTGATTGAAAAAGACTTTCCCATTGGAGTGAAATTCAGAACACTCCCAGCTCCTAAAAAAAAGAAATCAGCGCTCTTGCCTGTTAAAAAAAAGATCACTACTGTTTCGCCTCCCCCAAAAAAGAAACCTGAAGCTTCACCTGCCCGGGAGAACAAACCTGTCGTTACTCCCCTTAAAGAAGAAAAGAAACCCGATACTTCTTTGGAGGATGATAAGCAAACAGCTCCGGTTCCTGATGAAACCATTGACACAGGAACCAACCTGAAAGAAAGTGATAAAACAATTCCTGGCCAGGAAGAATCTGACGAACAAACTCCGACTTTGAAGAAAACTGATGAATCTGCTAACATTATAGTGGAATAATTTCGTAATTTATTCAATTTTTAAAACCACGTCTTTTGTACGTGGTCAGAAATAATTGGCTTTGACTGAGTCAATAAGAGTGCCTAAAGTGAGCTAAAGTGACTAAAGTGTCTAAAGTTAAGGAATTCTTTCTATTTTATTTTTATAAAAAAGGATGGAGCAAAGCGACACCTATACTTTAGGCACTTTAGTTCACTTTAGTTCACTTTAGACACTTTAATCACAATATGGATAAACTAAAACAATTTACTTCTGATCAGATTGAAATTGTAAACAGCTCAGTTGAAATGGCTGAAGAGCTTGTAAGCAATTTTTATAAAATGTCTGCAAGTCAGTGGCTTCGACGAAGATACGATATAAAGACACAGACAAATCTTAGTTCTGATGAAATTGTAACCGGTCCTTTTGCGCAGATCATCCGTTATGTGGGCCAACATAAAAACAGCTCCCTTGGTTCCTCTACATACGATTTTTATAAGATATGCCTACAGGACCATTCAATCTGCGAAACTCTGAATAAATCTGCCGGTTTGAAACTTTTTCCTTTTACACTTTATATCATAACCCACGAACTCATTCATATTGTCAGATTCACTAAATTTCTTCAAAACTTTGATGCTTCACCCGATGAAAAAATGGAGGAAGAAGCAAGAGTGCATAAAAATACTCACGAGATTTTAAAACCGGTTAAAATTGCAGGTCTGCCTGAAGTATTTGAGTTCTACAGCAACTGGCATACCCCATTGGAGGGACTGCGAAACACCT
>JAUWMJ010000368.1 GCA_030613225.1 Desulfobacterales bacterium | reverse complement strand
CTCAGGTATAAAAGCAGATATTATAATATTAATTTCCGGTTCCAGGGATTCTATAACAGGTTTGCCCTTCAGTTCGGATACTGCGTTTTCCATAAGCTTTAAATACATTTCATATCCTACTGCGGCAATATGGCCGGACTGGGAAGCTCCCAGAATAGTTCCTCCACCCCTGATCTTCAAATCACTCATGGCTATTTGAAAACCGGCACCCAGGTCGCTGTGTTCCATCAGCACCTTAAGACGTTTTTGTGCATCCTTTCCCAATGTGGTTTCATCAGGAATAAAAAGGTATGCATAAGCCTGTTCATCAGATCTGCCCACACGACCGCGCAACTGGTACATCTGGGCCAGCCCAAACCTGTCCGCCCTATTAACGATTATTGTATTGGCTGAAGGAATATCAAGGCCCGACTCTATAATTGTTGTACAAACGAGCATATCAATTTCTTTATTCATAAACATGAGCATAACCCGCTCTAATTCATTTTCATCCATACGACCATGTGCAACATCCAGCCGGACTTCAGGTATTAGTTTTTTTAATTTGCCTGCAATTTTCCAAATGCTGTGAATGTTGTTATGAACAAAATAAATCTGTCCTCCCCTTGCCAGTTCTTTTCTTACAGCTTCCGACACGATTGCATCATCGATTTCAGAAATATATGTAATTATCGCCCTGCGGTACTCAGGCGGTGTTGAAATTACGCTTATGTCGCGTATTCCCATAAGAGACAAGTGAAGTGTCCTTGGTATCGGGGTTGCGGTCAGGGCCAGAACATCCACATTATGCCTTATTTTTTTTAGCTTCTCTTTGTGTTTAACGCCGAAACGCTGCTCTTCATCAAGCACTAAAAGGCCAAGATCCTTAAACTTGACATCTTTAGAAAAGAGTCTGTGAGTGCCTATAACAATATCTACCTTTCCGGCCTTTAAATCGCTGATGATTGCACGCTGCTCTCTTTGGGAACGGAATCTGCTCAGACACGCAACATTAACAGGGTATCTTTCAAACCGTAAAGAAAATGTTTCAAAATGCTGCTGCGCAAGCACAGTGGTCGGAACCAGTACGGCAACCTGCTTTCCGTTAAATATTGCCATAAATGATGCACGAAGGGCTACTTCCGTCTTGCCATATCCTACATCACCGCATATGAGTCTGTCCATCGGGGTTGTTTTTTCCATATCGGAAAGCACATCATCTATGGCATTAAGCTGGTCTTTAGTTTCTTCATAAGAAAAACCCGCCTCAAAATCATTGAGAGAACTTTCTATGGCCTCAAAAGCAAATCCTTTTTCAATTTTGCGCGAAGCATAGAGTTTAAGAAGCTCTCCTGCTATCTTTTCTGCTGTCCGTTTTACACTATCTTTAATCCGCGCCCACGATTTCCCGCCCATTTTGTCAAGAACCGGTTCAATACCATCCACTCCCATGTACTTTTGAACCATATTCATGCGATCCACCGGAAGATAAAGTTTGTCTGAATCTTTATATATAATAAGGAGAAAATCGTTGGTTGATCCGTTTATTTTTAATTTGATAAGGCCTTCATACCGGCCTATTCCATGCTCAATATGTACAACAAGATCTTCTTTTTTCAAATCTTCGAATGCAAGGAGTTTTGCATGAACACTTTGCTTTTGTTTCAACCTGCTGCGGCGTTTTGCGCCGAATATTTCATTTTCCGTTATCACTGCAAGTGATTCATCAGGCCAGACAAATCCTGATGAAATCCGCCCTGGGCAGATGAATTCAAAACCATTACCCTGCGTAATATCGGAAAACCCGTCAATTTTTTCCGGCTTAATATTATAAGGCGCGAGAAGCGATATCAGCCTGCCTGCCTGCGGGCCTGATTGACAAACAATAAGCGTGTTTAATCCTGATTGTTTATTATCACTGATCCATTGGGCAAGGGGCAAAAGAAGCCTTTCTTTTTCCACGTGAGTTTTAAGCGCCAACCTCACATCAGAATTATCATGCGTTGAAAGGGTATATTGCAGCGGTTTTTGGTTTTCATTGTTTTCTTCCCTTAAAATGGGAAGCATTCTGAATGTTACAGGTTTTTTCTTTAAAAGCGTACCGGTTAGATCCTCCCACTTTAAATACAGGCTTTCAGGCTCGACACACAACCGGTTTTCATTGCGCGCCAGGGTATAATTTCTAAATATTCGTGTTTGCAGTTCAACTGCAGTTTTCTCCAGTTCTTCAGGTTCAGTCTTAATAAAAAGGGTGTTTTCCGGAAGATAATCAAATAAAGTGTCAAGAGAGGGATAAAACATCGGAATCAGGCTCTCAACTCCAGGGAATACACCCTCATTCTTAATACGACTGATAATCTTTCTGACACTGGTTACAGGGATATCGAGCTCTGATGCCCGCCGCCTTATCCGGCTTATTATCAGAGGAATACGCTCTTTAATTAAAACAGCTTCCCTTGCAGGCAGTATAACGGCTTCTTTAAGGTTTTTAATTTTTCTCTGGCTTGCAGCGGAAAAAGATCTTATGGAATCAACCGTGTCTCCAAAAAATTCGATTCTCAGCGGATCAGGATACATGGGAGAAAAAATATCCATAATCCCGCCTCTTATTGAAAAGTCGCCTGGTTCCTCAACAATGGCAGTTTGCGCATATCCGCCGAAAATCATCTTTTCGATCAAATCATCCCGCTCGATCTCTTCATCCACCATAATCAGCTCAGCAAAGTCGCTGATTTCTTTTCGGGGAATAATTTTCTGCAACAGCGCTTCAACAGTTGTAACAACTATGGACGGCACGTCACCTTCAATTAATTGATAAAGTGTCCGTATTCTTCTGGCTGCTGTTTCGCTATGATAAGAAAGAAACTTAAACGGCAAAATATTATAAGGAGGGAAATAAAGCAGTCCGTTTTCATCATTTCCTGCAAAAAACCTCAGATCTTCCAAAAGCCTTTCCGCATATTTTTGAGAAGGAG
>JAUWMJ010000317.1 GCA_030613225.1 Desulfobacterales bacterium | reverse complement strand
CCTTTAAAGATTTTGCCTCAAAATATCGTGCTACTGCTCATTTGCGAGAAGTTCCACATACATTAGAGTAAAAAAATTGCTATAGGGATAGGGACGCCCATCACTGAGCGCCCCTCCCACAGCACCGGACATACGGATCGCATATCCGGCGATTCCATCGTCGCCTTCGGCTATGCCGAAACACGTCCGTCGTCGCTTTTGGCTATGCCGGGACACGTCCGTCGTCGCCTTCGGCTATGCCGGGACACGTCGGCTGATAAAAGCAGGCACAAATAAAACAACATCCGCCCCGCCTGGTCTAAAAGAGCCGGACGTTACCGACATTTCAGCGACAAATTAGAAGGTGTCAATAGAAGGTGTCAAAGCCTGAATTGAGAATAAAGGTTGGGGACTGAATCATGGTTGCGAGAACAGGAAATTATCATCATGGAGTGGCTATCTGCATAAGATGCGGTTCTCTTTTTGTGCTGGTCACAGTGCTGTTACTCCTATGTAGCTGCGGCCAGAGCGAACAAACGTCCGCCGCTTCACGGACTCCTGCACTGGAGGTGGAAAAAATGATAATAAAGCTGCCCAAACCAAAATACAATAGTGATGTTTCTCTTGAAGAAAGCCTTGTCAAGAGACGGTCGGTGAGGGATTATACCGGTGAACTGCTTACAATAGAGGAGGTCTCGCAACTGCTGTGGGCGGCCCAGGGAACAACATCGAACTGGGGTGGCCGAACCGCGCCGTCAGCCGGGGCCCTTTATCCCCTCGAAGTCTATGTGATAGTCGGCGATGTACAGGATCTGGCTATTGGTATCTACCTGTATAAACCGAAGAAACATGAAGTTGTCATGATCGCAGATAAGGATGTGAGACAACAGCTTGCCGGTGCGGCTCTTGGACAAAGCTCTGTAAAAAAGGGTGCCATCGACCTTGTGTTCACGGCGGTTTATCAGAGAATAACCCGGAAATACGATGACAGGGGTATAAAATATGTTCACATGGAAATCGGACATGCGGCTCAGAATGTTTGCCTTCAGGCAACAGCTATGGACCTGGGAGTTGTTACTATCGGTGCATTTAACGATCAGGAAGTCAGTAAAATACTGAACTTGCCGAAAGACGAGGAGCCCTTGTACATAATCCCGGTCGGAAAGCGCTGATGAGCCATCCGGCGCTTATTCAAAGACTTTTTACGAGTGCATCAAAGCTGGGTTGTCCCAGTGGGTTAATTTCAGGTTGTCATTTACAGTTATCTGGTAGGCACTAAGGGCTCGCGCAAAAATAACTTCACATTTTATACATCACGGATTCAGGCCATCTTTGCCCGATCCTCAACTTCAAAATCCTCGAAATAGCTCGCTATTCCTGTGGTTTTGAAGCATCGGATCGAACAAACCTGACCTAAATCCATGCGCCTAAAATGTAAACTTATTTTTGCGCGAACCCTAAGATTATAATATAATATATTTTTCGCTATTTTTAATAAACGGTATATGCTGTCTCTACAGTTTTTCAGCTATTGATCCTTCTCTTTTTGTTAAAGTCTTATAATTCATATCTCTTTTTCGTGCCTTGGTGGCCGAACTGTTACTATCATTTAAAATTTTTTATTTTCTTATGAAGATAACTCCTTCCAACACCTATTGCTTTTGCTGTTTTTGTTATATTGCTATTATTTAAAAGGAGCTTTTTTTGTATAAATTCTTTTTCAAAAGATTTTTTTGCTTCCTTAAAATCATCCATCAGCAAAAACTGCGGCTCAAGCAATTCCGGCCGTTTGGCTCCGCCGGGGTGGTAGGAGCCAGGCAAATCGGCATCTTCTATGATATCCTTTTTTACCATGATAGTCAGCCGTTCTAAAAGATTCTTCAGCTCCCTTACATTTCCAGGCCAAGGATAACTGCACAACAAGTCCAAGGCTTTGGAAGTTAATTTTTTTCTGGTTGTTTGATTTTGTTTGGCAGATTCAGTAAGGAAAATATCCACTAAAAGTGGAATATCTTCACATCGTTCTCTTAATGCCGGAACTTTGATTGGTATCACGTTAAGACGGTAGTAAAGATCCTCTCTGAAACTTCCCTTTTCAATTTCTTCTTCAAGGCCTTTGTTGCTTGCGGCAATGACCCTTACGTTCACACTTAATGTTCTGCTCCCACCAACCCTGTGAAATTTTTGCTCCTGAAGCACACGCAAAATCTTAGACTGAGTTTTTAAACTCATATCACCAATTTCATCCAGAAAAATGGTTCCGTTGTTGGCCATTTCAAATCTGCCTATTTTTTTTGTGGTTGCTCCTGAAAAAGATCCTTTTTCATGACCAAATAATTCGCTTTCTATTAATTCTTCTGGTATTGCCGCACAGTTGACGGCAATGAGCGGCTGATTTGACCTGGGGCTTAACTGGTGTATTGTTCTAGCTACAAGCTCTTTCCCTGTCCCGTTTTCTCCTGTTATCAGGATCCATGTTTCTGTCGGGGCTGCTGTATCTATTTGCTTTCTCAGGGATTCGATCGGTGCACTTTTTCCGCTTATGGAGTTTTTTTCGATTGTTTTTTTTCGCAAGTATCTGTTTTCTTCTTGCAGTCGTCTGAAGTCTAAAGCATTGTTAATTGAAACAATTACCTTGTCTATGGAAAGCGGCTTTTCAATCAAATCGAATGCCCCAAGTTTTGTAGCTTTTACAGCAGTTTCAATATTCCCGTGACCTGTGATAATTATTACCTGGATATAAGGATTATCTTTTTTTATCTCTTTTAAAGTTTCTATGCCATCAATGCCGGGCATCCATATGTCAAGCAAAACCAGATCCGGGGCTTCCTTATCAATGATCTTCAATGCTTCATAACCATTTAAGGCGGTTAAAATTTCAAACCCTTCATCAGAAAGAAGACCTCCGAGGGATTGCAGGATGGACGGTTCATCATCAACAATTAAAACAGATGGAAACATATTTTTTCCTCCTTGTCTCTACCTCTTTACACGGGCAGTTCTATAACAAATTTAGCGCCATGGGGAATATTATCCCTCGCGCTTATCATTCCACCATGATCAGCAATAATTGAATTTACAATTGTAAGTCCCAGGCCCATACCGGCAGTTTTTGTTGAAAAATTCGGCTCAAAAAGGCGTGTTTTATCTTCATCGGAAATGCCCACACCAGTATCTGCGATTTCCAAACGTACCTTTTTTAAGATGGGGTCATGGGCTAAAGAAATAATAATGCTCCCTTCATTTTTTATCGCAGCAATGGCATTGTCAACAAGATTAATCATTGCCTGTTTTATCTGCTGGCGATCAAGGTTCAGAGTCGGAAATTTATTCGGAATGTTTGTTTTAAAAGTAATTTTTTGATGATCTTCCTTATAAAGTGCTATTGTTTCTTCAATTATTGGGGGTAATTCGCAGGGTTTCGGGTCTGCGGAGGGAAATCTGGCAAATGATGAAAATTCGTTTACAAGATTTCGAATCAGATCGGAATGGTCAATTATCATTCGGATGCACTCATTAAAAACCGGTTCATTAAGCTGCTCGGAATATTTCCGTTTAAGACGCTGAGCTGAAAGAGCTATGGGCGTTAATGGATTTTTTACTTCATGGGCAATCCTGCGAGCAACTTCACGCCATGCTGCCATCCGCTGCCCCTTTTCCAATTGGGTTAAATCATCAAAGACCATTACAATGCCCACATGATTTCCAACGTCGTCCTTAAGCGCATTAACATTAATCAAAAAGCTCCGGGACCTTCCTTCAATAGATAATCTTAAAGGCAATTCGACTGCATCGTTCTTGGAGTTTTTAAGATCTTCCATTATTTCTTTAGCCAGAGACAGATGCTGTCCGCCCAGCAGATGCTTATAGCTCTTTTTCAGGATATCTTCCGACTTAAGATTCAGCATCTTTTCAGCCGATTTGTTTGCGGTTGTGACGTATCCTCTCGAGTCAAGTGTTACTACACCGGTGGAGACATTTTTCAACACGATCTCCATGTATTGGCGCCGTTCTTCATTTTCAAGATTCTGCTGCTGAAGCATCAGCGCGGAAAGCTCCAGTTGCTCCCTGCCGATACGCAAATCTTTTGTCATCTTGTTAAAGGCTTCAACAAGGCTTCCTATTTCATCGTCAGCCACAGGATCGATAGTAAAACTAAGCTCTCCTTCGGCAACTCTTCTGGCACCCTCAGCAAGTTCTTTTATTGGTATGCTTATTGATTTGGCCATGTAAAATCCAAACCATATGGCGCAAAACAGCACAAGAAATGCTACTATTGACAGTGATATGTAGTAGGTAATCTGAATCGGCTTTTTCA
>JAUWMJ010000241.1 GCA_030613225.1 Desulfobacterales bacterium | reverse complement strand
TTTTCTTATAAATACACGTTCCAAATGCAGCCAGGGAACGAAAATGGAACCTTGAACCTCTGAACCTTTGAACCCGTGAACGCCTACATTAATTTATACATGTTTAATGGCATCAGCTATTTTTACTGTTGCACAGGTATTTGCTACATCGTGTACTCTCACGATGTGAGCACCATTAAGAATTGCAGCGGCAATACTGGCCTGGGTGCCTGTTTCCACCATCGGCAGATCCGGCCTGATATCCGCATTTGTTTCATCTTTGAGTATTTTCCTGATAAATGCTTTCCTTGAAGATCCAATTAAAACAGGAACGTCTAAAGACGAAAATTCATGCAGATTCTTTATCAAAAGAAGATTATGTTCAACTGTTTTTCCAAAACCTATTCCAGGGTCGATTATTACGTTAGTCTTTGGAATTCCGCTTTTTTCAGCCCTTTTGATTGCATCTTGAAGAAACGATTTTATCTCTTTAATAAGGTCATCATACTCAGGAGAGTCCTGCATTGTTTTAGGAGTTCCCAGCATATGCATCAATATTATAGGTACGCCGAACTTCGAGGCAACAGAAGCCATCTCGGGGTCGAGCCGCAGAGCTCCGATATCGTTAATCATGGAAGCACCAGCTTCAAGAGCCTTTCTAGCTACTTTTGCTTTTGTTGTATCAATGGAAATAGGAACCGAAACACGTTTTGCAAGTTTTTCAATTACAGGAATAACCCGCTCGATTTCCTCTTGGACAGATAAAGAATCCGAAAAAGGACGCGTTGATTCTCCCCCGATGTCAATAATATCAGCACCGTCTTCGACCAGTTTTTCGCCATGGGCAAGTGCAGCGTAGCAGGAGAAGAATTTTCCTCCGTCAGAAAAGGAATCGGGCGTTACATTTACAATGCCCATAATCAAGGTGCGTTTGCCTATTTCAAGATTGTGGGAATTCCAGGAAAGATTGAATGTGTTCATAACTTGAGACTTGGTTAAGTTGTTGAGAGGTTGACTGGTTAAGTTGTTGTTTTTACATCAATATTAGCAAGTCACTAATTAATAGGCCACTCAGAAAATAAGAATTTGCAGCATGTTGATAATATTGTATTTTTATACTACTCAACTACTTAACGATATCTGAACTTAAGATATCTTTAAGTGGCAGGTTGTTCGGGCTCCGCTTTAGGGCTGTGTATCTTGTCTTCAGGTTTTATTGAAGGAAGCTCTATTCCCGGGCGCATGGAAAAAATAAGCTCGTCCAGCTCTTTTCCCTGGACAGTCTCTTTTTCAAGCAGAAGTTCAGCCAGTTTGTGAAGAATATCCAGGTTTTCTTCTATAACCTTTTTGGCCTGGTGATATGTCGCATTGATAAGGCTGTTTACCTCTTCATCAATCTTTCGTGCTGTTTCATCAGAATAATCTCTGTGCTGCGCGATCTCACGCCCCAGGAAAATTTGTTCCTCATTTTTTGCATAGGAAAGTGGGCCGAGCTTCTCACTCATACCCCAGCTCCGTACCATCCTTTGGGCAAGATCCGTTGCCTGTTTAATATCGTTGGCTGCACCGGTACTTATGCGCTTAAAAACAATCTCTTCAGCCGCACGTCCGCCAAAGGCAACCGACAGTTCGCTTTCAAGCTGGTCCTTAAATTTAAAATCCCTTTCTTCAGGCAAAAACCATGTGATGCCTGCCGCACGCCCCCTGGGAATGATGGTGATCTTGTTAACCACATCAGTTTCAGGCAGAAATCGGGCAACAAGTGCGTGACCGCCTTCGTGGTATGCCGTAACCTTCCTGTCTTCCTCCTTGATGACTTTAGACTTTCGTTCCAGGCCCATATAGACTTTGTCCTTGGCATCTTCAAAGTCTGCCATGTCTATCTTTTCCTTATCTCTTTTTGCAGCAAGCAGGGCAGCCTCATTGACAAGATTTTCAAGGTCAGCTCCTGAAAAACCCGGGGTCCCCTTTGCCAGCACAACCTGATCAACATCAGGGGCAACGGGTGTTTTTTTCATATGAACCCTCAGGATTAATTCACGGCCTCTGATATCCGGCAGAGAAACAACCACCTGGCGGTCAAACCGCCCCGGGCGCAGAAGAGCCGGATCAAGTACATCGGGCCGGTTTGTAGCAGATATCAGGATAACTCCTTCATTCGATTCAAATCCGTCCATTTCAACAAGGAGCTGGTTTAAGGTTTGTTCTCTCTCGTCATGACCTCCGCCAAGCCCGGCACCTCTGTGCCTTCCTACAGCATCTAATTCATCAATAAAGATAATACAGGGTGCATTTTTTTTACCCTGTGTAAAAAGATCCCTGACACGCGAAGCACCGACTCCAACAAACATTTCCACGAAATCAGAGCCGCTTATACTGAAAAACGGAACATCGGCTTCCCCTGCAATAGCTCGTGCCAGCAAAGTTTTACCGGTTCCAGGAGGCCCCATCAGGAGCACTCCTTTTGGAATCCGTCCGCCAAGACGCGTAAATTTCTTGGGTTCTTTCAGAAATTCTATAATTTCACCCAACTCTTCTTTTGCCTCGTCTATTCCGGCCACATCATCGAATGTCACCTTATCCTTGTTGTCTGATTGCAAACGGGCACGGCTTTTTCCAAAAGAAAGGGCTTTGCCGCCCCCGGCCTGCATTTGCCGCATAAAAAATATCCATACACCAATGAGAACTATCATTGGAAACCATGAAACAAGAATGGACATATACCAAGGCGATTCAGCAGGGGGTTTTGCCTGAATCGTCACACCTTTTCCCCTGAGAATTTTAATAAGATCCGGGTCCTGCGGAGCAAACACCTTAAAGCGGCTCCGGCTGGTATCCGTTACAAAGAGCTCCTGTCCCTGTAAAATTACTTCCGCAACGCGTTCATTTTCAACCATGGAAAGAAATTCCGTGTAACTGATATTGGTTTCTGAAAGTTGCTGTTGATTGAAAAGATTATAAAGCATGATCATCATAAGTGTGATGACGAGCCATAAAGACAGATTTTTATAAAACGGGTTCAAAAGATATTACCTCCTGTTTACTTGTTGCCTAGTTTTCAATCCATGAATGTAATCATCATTGTCAATTAGGCAAGTGAAAGCTTAACTTTAAGCACGTTTTCGGTTGATTGTGTAACTTTTCCAAATTCATCCTGCCTGTGGCCAACTACCCAGATAATTTTATTGGCGCTAAGAAGAACAGGGCAATTTGCCCGATTAGTTCTGGAGATTTTGTTATTGATAAAAAACTTTTTAAGCTTTTGTGAGCCGGTCATCCCGAAGGGGGTAAATCGATCACCGTAACGAAAATTTCTGACAACTAAAGGAAAAGCCAGACTGTTCATATCAAAAAAAGCCACCTGTTGTCCAGCACTTTGGATATCTGCAATATTTTTAGCCCTTATTACAGAGAATCTTAAACGAGAACCTGTCTCTTTAATACACAAAGACTCAGGTTTTAAACCTGGCTTGTGAATTGTGTACTCGAACAAAGGTCTTGCGATATTTTCAGGGTCTGAGCTTATTTTTAACCGCACTTTTTCCCCTGACGAAATATAAAGGGTATCCTCTTTTCTTGTTACCGTGATAGAGCCTGGAAGATCAAGACTTCCAAAAGCAGGTACTCTTTCTAAAAGTTTTATAATAGAAGCGATATGGGAAAAGGTAATGCGCCTTAAATCTCCTTTTATGCTTTCAATCCCTCTGCGTATTACCCGCCTTTTGGGAGCCATGTGGATTCGAACAAGTTTCGGGATTGAAAGGGCAATCTCTTTTTCTTTTGAGTATAAAAGAATATCTTCATAAAAAGGAGTAATTATATTCTCAATCCATTCTTCATCAGATCTGATAATTGATGAAAGACGATTAATTGTTTCAATTATCCTGGGGTTGTATGATTCTTTTATAAAGGGAATTAACTCGCTGCGAACTTTGTTTCGAAGGAATTTTGTATCTTCATTTGATGTGTCGGTAACATATTCCAGTTTTTTTGCAGTCAGGTAATCCATAATTTCATGCCTGGTTAATCCTAAAAAAGGACGTACTATTATGCCATATTGACTAGAATTGTCCCTTACGTGTGGTATGCCGGAAATGCCGGTTGGCCCGCTTCCCCTGAAAAGGTACATAAGCACCAGTTCCGCATTATCATTACCCTGGTGACCAAGCGCAATTTTATTGTACTTATTTTCTCCGGCAATCTGATGAAAAAATTCGTACCGAACACGTCTGCCGGCTTCTTCCAGTGAAAGCTTGTGATGCTTTTTATAACTGAGAACATCTTTCTTGTTAATATAGAAGGGCAGTTCAAGCTTTCCGGCAAGGGATGCGACAAACTCGGCATCCCGGTCTGAATCAATGCTGCGGATTCCGTGATTCAGGTGCGCAACACCCAGTTTAAGAGAAAGTTCTGAAGCGATTTTAAGAAGAACGTGAAGAAGAGCTACGGAATCAGGCCCGCCCGAAACACCGACAAGGACAGAATCCTGTGGCTCAAACATTCTGTAGTTTTTAATTGTCTCTTCTACAATTCGGAATATTTTTTTTTCGATAGGATTATAACCGTAACTCTTATGTGGAGAAGGCATGAGTAATTATTTGTAACCGTTCACAGGTTCAGGGTTCACCGTTCATGGTTAAGAGTAAAAAAAGCATAAAAGACCCAAAGTTCTGGTTGAAGATGGACATTTTCCAAGTCGTTGCCACGCTAAACTTTGGATTAGGCCTATCGGAAATGACCCTTTTTTACAAATACACGTTCTTAATGCAGGCCGGAAACGAAAATGGAACTTTGAACCTTTGAACGTTGAATCCTTGAACGGTTACTGGAATTGAACATTTAAAGCTTATTTTGAAAATAAATCAACCAATAATAGTAAATTTAACAAAGTATTGCCTTTTTTTGATAAAAGGTATATTTTATAAAGTTTATATTGGAAGTAGATTATTCTCTACATGCGAGGCAGTAAATGAAAATCGAAGAAGTTCCTCAGGAACGCGGAATAATGCCTGATAATATTTATGAGGTCTGTTATGCAATTGATGATGCCGGTCATTATGTGTTAACGGCCAGCGCGGGATGGAACCCTAAAAACATAGCAAACAATCAGGCGTGGGAAGTGATTGAGGAGGAGATATCAAAAGCACTAAAGGGGATACATACCGGAAAACTAAGCCCCCTTGCCTTTCACATGGCAAAGAATCAGATGAATACAAGGCTGCTCGCCCAATATGCAGGTTTTAGCCGGTGGCGGATAAAAAGACACCTTAAGCCGGCTGTATTCAGACGTCTTAACCCGGCTGTTCTTGAGCGATATTCAGATGTTTTTGGAATTACAGCAAAACAGCTTCAACAGTTTCCTGAAAAAATAAAGCAGCCTTGACGGTTTCGCAAAAAGTCGAATTTACCACAGAGAAGACTGAGCTCACAGAGATAGCTAATTAATTAAAATGTTGTTTCTCTGTCTTCTTTGCCATCAGTGGTGAAAAATGACTTTTTACGACGCCATCATATACAAGGATTTATAACTTAATGAAGATTGATTTTAAACACAG
>JAUWMJ010000051.1 GCA_030613225.1 Desulfobacterales bacterium | reverse complement strand
CGGGTTGCGGGTTGCGGGTTGCGAGTTTCGGTTTTCTGTTTGCTGGATTATAGTTAGTCGATTATTTTTTATTCATTATTTTATAGATTATTATTTATCATTCAGTTTATAATATACATTTAAAATTTATAATTTATCCTTTATAAAGATTATTAATAAATAAAAGCTGATATTAACAACTAAAATTAAACTCTTAACTATTAACTCGCAACTCGTAACCCGCAACACGAAACCCGCAACCCGTAACCCGCAACACGCAACCCGTAACTCGCTTGTCTCTGGCCTGGCCATGAGGACCGGGTTTTCCTAGTAGCAATAAAAAAAGGGCTTTATTTAAAAAAACAAAGCCCTTTTTTATTTTAAATATAAATATCTTTTTTAGTGAGCAAACAGCGCTGCAATTGAAGCTGCCTGGGGATGTGCGTAAATAAGGATCAGCGCAACGACCAGTGCATAAATACACAGTGATTCGATCATGGCAAGACCGATCAGCATGGTAACCGTAACCTTACCTGACGACTCGGGATTTCTGGCAATACCCTCAACGGCAGCTTTAAGACCAATACCTTGGCCAATACCACAACCAAAGGCTGCAATTGCAATCCCAAAACCAGCCGCAGTCACACACGCGATAAAAAACTCTAATGCTTTTAATTCCATAACTCTATCCTACCTCCTTAATTAAGTTTGTTGGGCTTCTTCCATTAACCCATTAAAAAATTAAATTAAACGCTCATGATAAATATTTCTAACCGCTTAGGATTCGCACAGATAAGCGTTCACAGGTACCGCAGATGTGCGTGATCAGGGCGACCAGCTATAGTCTGCTATGCTGGTTGTCCTGACCACGTGCAGATGCGGTGCCTGTGAACGCTTATCAAGAATCTAGTGCGCATGTTCCATAGCGCCTGAAAAATAAATGATAGAAAGTAAAAAGAATACAAATGCCTGAACAAGGGCAACAAAGATGCCGAGCGCCATTATCGGAAGCGGGGCAAAGAATAGACCTGCCAGCCCGAAAAGAATACTTAAAACAATTTCATGCCCCATCATATTGCCGAAAAGCCGGAAGGTCAAAGAGAGTATCCTTGCCAGATGGCCGATAACTTCAATTACAAATATTAATGGACTCATCCACCATACGGGCCCAAGAAAATGCTTAATATATTTTACACCATGATATTTAATACCTATGATGTGTGTGAAAACAACAACTGTTACAGCACATGAAAGAGTCGTGTTTATGCTTGCAGTAGGAGGAAAGAATCCGGGAATAAGACCAAACAGGTTGCATGTTAAAATATAGATAAATATAGTAGCAATGATGGGAAAGAGCCGCCTGCTTTCCTCCCCTGCGGTATCAACCATGAATTCTTCGATACCTGAAACGACAATCTCAAAGAAATTCTGCCCTTTCCCTGGAATCATACTTATACCCTTGACTGCAATGGCGCCAAGAACGATAAGAAGAATCATAACAACCCATGAATAAATAACATGGGGATATGCATGGGCAAAGTGACCCAGACCGATCAACTCAAACAGTTTGACAAAAAAGAGATATGGATGTTCCATCCTTAAACCGCCTCCTTGAATATTAGTTTTGTTAGTTCGTACATGGTTGCAAGGGTGATACTGACTACCACCACTGAAAGACCAAGAATAAGCCCCAGTGGATGAACAAGTTTTTGTGATATAAGCACAAAAATAATAAATCCGCTGGCAACAAAACGGATATAATATTTGGCTAAAATTGCATTATGAGAAGAAAGTTGCGTGGGTGTCAAGGCATTTTTCAGTGTTCTTGATAGCAGGTGGAAATTCACCGTAACAATCAGCCCCCCAAAGATTATCCCCCTGGCAAAATCAGGAGGTGACATTATTAATCCTGCAATGGTTGCAATGAAAAATATAATCCAGTTTGTGCATGTTATAAATTTAACAAGTCGCTGCTGTATTTTCATTTGTTATAGAGCCAGTTTCAAAACGTTTCAGTTTGTTCAATATCAAGGAAGGCTATCCGCCTCAGGCGGATTAACCACAGGAATACATGTAGTATTTCGAGGATTAAAATTTTCGCCTGTTGACAAATCCCGCTCATCGGGGACGCAGAGATTGGGCAAAATGGGACGTTTTGAGATTGGCTCATAATTTTCTGCTTTTTTTTATTGCAAGCCCTATATTCCTAAATCCTGCCGCAATCCCAAGTCCAAGTCCGATTAGCGTAAGCCATGGAGTTGTATAAAAAACATTTCTGTCAAGATATACTCCAAGGGCAAGGCCAATAACGATTGAAAGGGCTATGGAAAAACCCAGACTGCTATAATAAGCAAGCTCCCGTATATAACGTCTGGTTTCCCTTTTCATTTAAAAAAGAATACCTTCTTTACTAAAAAACTCAAAACCTGAGGCCTTTTTGACCAAAAGCCGAGTAACATATGTTCATTGGCAAGTCAATGCTAAATTGACAATTTTCTCTATTACAATTTAATGGCATTTGCATCAAATACCGGTCCGTCAAGACACGCATGCAGATATTTTTCTGATGCACCTCCAGGCTCTACCGCACACCCAAGGCATGCTCCCATACCACAGGCCATCATGGTTTCCACCGAAACCTGGCATTTTACGGCAAACTTACTCGCAAGGACGACCACGGATTTCAGCATTTCCCGTGGTCCGCATGCATAAAGGATATCCGGCTGCCTTTCAGCCAGCGCCATTTCCAGAGGATGGGTTACCAGGCATTTGCTTCCAGCGCTACCGTCATCTGTTGTCAGTTGAACAGCCATTTTAAGCTGGTCAAAATCATCAAGACACAAAATGTCATCTTTTGATCTTCCACCTAAAAACATACGGCATCGTGAAATATCCATCTCATTATTATTTAATTGAGAAGCCAGAAAAACTATTGGAGCAACCCCAATTCCACCTGCAACCATAAATATGCGCTTAATATTTTTCGGAATGGAGAATCCACTTCCCAGGGGACCGAGAATGTCTATCAACTCATTTTTTTTAAGCACAGATAGCTTTTGGGTAAACTTTCCAACAACCTTGTAAAGGATTTCTATACCCTGGGATTGTCCGTTTCCGGAAATAAGCCTGTGTATTGAAAAAGGTCTGCGAAGCAGTGGTTCAATCCCACCGCAAAGACGCAACATGACAAATTGACCTGGTTTTGCCTCGGAATATTCTCCCTGGCAATTCAAGCCGATTTTGAAATATCCGGGGCCGACATTTTTATTCCATAAAACCTGAATTTTTTGCTGAGTCACCAGCAGCCCTCATGTTAAATCATTTTTCTTCAGAATAAATCCATTTTCTTATCTTAGGCACAACGCTCTCACTCCACTTGCCTGAAACTCTCAATTTTATGAATTCCTTAAAAAGATTATCAATCAGTTTGGTTACCTTTTCGTAAAGATAAGCCTTTTCGAGCACCATGCCTTCAATTTCCTCACTTGTTTCCACAATTGCTGTTTCAGGAATTTTCAAATTGCTGATATTCATACTTTCGCCTTTAATGGTAAAGCGCCACTCATTGTCACCGGACTTGTATAAAAGATTGATCTCAGTTACCACTGCACCTTTTTCCAGTGATATGATACCTTCTTCAAGACCGGCGTCATCTCCCAGTATGGTAATCGTTTCAACGGCATCATTGATTTTATTTTCCAGTACAATACGGTTACCAATATTTAAGGATACAAGATCCTCTTCTATTTTTTCCAGTCTTTCCCTGTCATTTTCTACGATAAACCATAACCAGGTTAAAAACTCATTTCCTAAAAAGATGTATCGACTGTATGCAAAAGAAATATCAAGCATTTTTCACCCATCACTTTGCGAATTTTGTTAAAGAAATATTTGACAGGGCATCCCGTTGTGCATTGGTAAGACCTGCTGTTAATTCAGCCATTGTGTACGGAAAAAGCCGAATTGGCGTTAAATTGAAAGATCTTGCAAAAAGAGTTTCAAATTCCTCATTTGCGGTTTTCAGGCTGGAAAAAAACCATATCTCTGCGTCTTCATAGTTCCAAAAGATGTCATATATATTCGGCGTTGCAGGTATGCGAAGGATAAGGGCATTTATTACACGGTCCTTTATCGCTGTTTTCTCATTTTTTGACAAATAGTCTCTCCCACTTGCAGCAAGCAGTTTGGCTGACTCCACAGCAACTTGTTTTTTTACTATTTTTGACGGTATGATTTTTTTGTCCATTCGCATTGAAAAAATTAAATATGCGCCTATGGAAAATGAAGATCCTTCAAAATCAGGTTTAAAAGGCTTTTCAAAGGATGTCCATCCGACAGCTTTATCAACCGGTTTCCCGTCTATCTCAGAAATCATGTTTTTTTTTAAACCCTCAGCCACCGTTTCAAAAATCTGCTCTTCGAACTTCCCGTCAATCTTATATCGAGCCATCGAAATCGTTGATGATAAAAAACCCATACTTATAAACTCCGTATTTTTATTCAGTCAATATAACATAAGAGAAATAAAATAACTTATCCCCATTTCCCACAGTCTGTAAAAAGTTACACCTTTTACACATAAAATCGTAAAAAGTACAAACTAAATTTGATGGTCTCGTAAAAAGTCGAATTTACCACGGAGGACACGGAGTTTACAGAGATAACTTACTAATACAACAAGATATTCTCTGTGTTCTCTGCGAGCTAAGTGGTGAAAAGTTGTTTTTTACGACGCCATCAAAACGGTTAGTTGTTTAAATCACGGCCGTGGCTGTAAGAATATATGACTTTTATATTTGACGTATTTGTGATATGATATAGAAATTAATTTTTTAAAAGCTGTGCAAAATTGGTTTTCACCGTCCTGTACTTTGTCGCTTTGATTTTAATTTCAATAGTTTTATTTTTTTAGTCGACCGGACTCGTTCTCTCACCTGATTATTACTGAAAGAAAAATAGCATGCGCATAGCATTTGTATCCACTTATCCTCCTATTGAATGCGGCATCGGAACATATACCGCCTTTTTGACTGAAGCCCTTACAAAGTCTCCAAATGAGATCCATATTGTCAGCCAGTATGGTGCTGAAGGAAGGCATGTTTACCCATCATATTCTCCCGGAGAAGACGGAATTGCCGGTAAGATTTTTAATGCAGCTATTAAAGTTACCCCCGATCTTGTCCATATTCAGCACGAATTCGGTCTGTATGGTGAATTAGATGGTATTGCCGTACTTGAATTGATTTACCGTCTTAAATCCACCGGCACTCCGGTTATTGCAACCTTCCATAGTGTTCAGGAAAAACCTGAGTTTCGAAAGGCGCTAATCATAAAAACTATGTGCCGGGAGCTGGACGGCATTATTGTACATGGGCAAGAGCACGTCGATATATTGCGGACGGTTTTTGATACAGATCATTCAAAGATTTCTCTTATCCCGCATGGCGCAAGAGAGATGAATCCGATCGCTGATGCCAAGAAAAAACTTAATCTTGAGGGCAGGAAAGTAATCCTGTTGGCGGGGTATTTTCGCCCAACCAAGTGTTTTGACAGAATTGTAGATCTTTTCCCGCAGATAGTTAAAAAAGTTCCGGATGACTGGCTGGTACTGTCCGGAAAACTCAGAATGCTTGAATACAGCATCTACCGCGCAATGCTTTTTGAAAAAATAAATAACTCACCTGCTATAGACCGTATTGAAGTATTCCGGGGCCAGTTTCCTCAGAAAACTTTTGATACGATTCTAAGCGCCGCTGATATAGTGGTTTTGCCATATTCTGCCGGGGCTCAGAGCGGTATAATGGCACATGCAATGACCTTTGGCAAACCTGTGGTCACATCGAATCTTCCTGCATTTGTCGATATCCTTAAGAGATCGGAAATAGGATTTTATGCGCAAACCGATGACCAATATGTTGACAGTATTGTAACACTGCTCACTGACCGGGAAGTATACAGCAGGTTTTCCCAAAATGCGCTGACCCATATCAAAGAAACTATTTCCTGGGACATTGTTGCACAACAGACCCTTAATGTTTATGAACAGTTTTACCTTAAACTGGAATGCAAAACCCGGTACATATTTGCCGGGGAATAGGAAAAATATTTATTAGCGCCAAACTGAGGGATTCAAGAATTGAGGGATTGAGGGATTGAGGGATTAAAGGATAAAATCTATAAATTAAAATGAATAGAATTCCTTCAATTCCTAAATTCCTGAATCTCTTAATTCCTGAATTAGACCCGTGTCCAATTTTCAAGCAAACCATAGATATGACCTATTATAACAACTACTTAACGACTCAACTACTTAACCACTTAACGAGGTCTGATGTTTAAACGCTGTGAAAAAAATCCTTTAATTTGTCCGTCTGATGTAAAACCTTCAACCAAAGGATATCGTGTTGTCGGAGCCTTTAATCCCGGGGCTGTGCTTTTTAATGATGAAGTCATACTGCTGTTGCGCGTAGCGGAAAGCTGTATTCAGAAGCCGGGTAAGGTCAGGGTCCCGGTTTACAGATTTGACCAGGGACGGGGCATCCCTGGTATTATGGAATTTGATGAAAACGACCCCGACCTGTCACTCAAAGACACTCGTGGTGTTGTTTACAAGGGCAAGGATTATCTATCCAGCATCAGCCACCTGCGTCTGGCGCGCAGTACTGACGGGATAAATTTCACGGTTGAGCCGACACCGTTTATCTGCCCCTCCTCTCCTGATGAAAAGTACGGTACGGAAGACGCGCGCATTGTAAATATTGACGGAACCTTTTACATAAACTACACCGTTATATCAACCGACAGCTGGTGCACAGCTCTGGCAACAACCACGAATTTTAAGGAATATAAAAAGCAGGGCATAATATTCCATCCGGAAAACAAGGATGTTTTAATATTTCCTGAAAAAATAAACAACAAATATGTTGCTCTGCACCGGCCTAACAACAGCGGATTTGGCAGGGCTTCAATATGGTATGCCCAGTCGCCTGACCTTTTGCACTGGGGTAATCATAAATGTATTGTCCGCCCCCGCAATATGCCCTATGAATCCATGAAGATCGGCGGCGGAAGTGCTCCTATAAAGACTGATGAGGGGTGGCTTTGCATCTACCATGCCAAGGGTGACAACTCAAGGTACAGCCTTTTTGCCCTGCTGCTCGATTACGAACATCCATGGAAAGTGATTAAACGCGGAACAACGCCCTTGCTCGAACCTGAATACGATTATGAGACCAGCGGTTTTTTTGGAAATGTCGTATTTACGAACGGAATTGTCATAAAAGACGGACAGCTTTTCATGTATTACGGGTCTTCTGATGAAACCACTTGCCTGGCTGTGACTACGGTTGAAAAAATAATGGCCGGTTTTTAAAAAAGGAATATCTCTTATGCCTCGGAAAAAACAACACGACATCATTCATCGCTGGGAAGGAAACCCTGTTATCACCATGGAAGACCTCTCGTTTCAGGTCTCGGACATCTGTAATGCAGGCGCAGTCAAGATCGACAACATCTATTTGCTACTTGTCACAATCGAAACCCTGCGCGGTCACAAGAAACTGTATATTGCTCGAAGCGAGGACGGCCGATATTTTGATGTGGATGACAAACCTTTTATGGGGCAGGCTGATAAACAGTATGAATCAACCAGCGTTATGGACGGCCGGATCACACATTTTGAAGATACCTATTATATTTCCTACATTGCAGAAAGCCATTATGGCTACCGGATCGGCCTGGCCAGGACAGATGACTTCAAGACCGTAACCCGACTTGGATTTGTCTCCGAGGTGGACACCAAGGGTGGTACGCTTTTTCCGGAAAAAGTCAACGGACGGTTTGCCAGGCTTGAACGCCCATGGAGCGGAGGACGTATATGGATCAGTTATTCAGATGACCTTGTGTACTGGGGCGGTTCGGAGGTGGTATTATCACCCAGACCCGGTTACTGGGACTCACACCGTGTGGGCGATGCCGTACCTCCCATCAGAGTCAAAGACGGAAGATGGCTGCTGATTTACTACGGAATCAAAGAAACGTCCAGCGGCCCCCTTTTCAGAATCGGTGCAGTATTTTTAGATGCTGACGACCCGGCCATGGTTGTTAGCCGCACCAACATTCCTATCCTGTCACCACGCGAACGGTATGAGCGTGTAGGAGATATCCGGAATTTGATTTTTTCCTGCGGCGCAATTCTGGAGGATGAAAATCTGCTCCTGTATTACGGCGGGTCAGATAGCTGCATATGTCTGGGATCAACAACTATAGATAGAATCGATCAAGAATGCCTGAAAAGCAAAGGAGATGCCTGATGAGTAAACACTTTCCTTTTGGATACGATGTTCTCCACAGATTTGAAGGCAATCCCATTATTACTCTCGAAGATATCCCATTCAGATGTAATACGGTTTTTAACGGAGCAGTGATCAAAAAGGGAGATGAATACTTTCATCTCCTGAGAGTCGAGGGCCAGCAGGGATATTCGATATTTGCCCTGGCAAGAAGCAAAGACGGGCTGCATTTTACGGTTGAAGATGAGCCGGTCATGACGCCCGCACGAAGGGGCCCATTTGCAAAGTATGAAACCCGTGGCATTGAAGACCCTCGGATTACTGTAATCGATGGCGTTTATTATGTCATGTATACCGCATATTCACAATACGGGACACGAATAGCCCTGGCAAAGACTGATGATTTCCACCATTACAAACGTATTGCCCTTGTATCCGAACCCGGCAACAAGGACGGAATACTTTTCCCTGAAAAGATTAATGGCGAGTATGTGCGCCTTGACCGACCCATCGGCAAAGGCGTGGGCAGTATGTGGATATCATATTCAAAGAATCTGGTTGACTGGGGAAAATCCGAAATTTTAATGACACCAAGACAGGGCATGTGGGACAGTTATCGAATTGGCGCTTCGGTACCGCCGATAAAAACAGAGCATGGATGGCTTGAGATCTATCATGGTGTAAAAATGACCGTAGCCGGTCCCATTTACAGAATCGGCACTGTTATGCTGGACCTTGAACAGCCCCACAAAGTAGTTTCCAGATGCAACAAACATCTTCTTTCACCGCGGGAAGATTATGAAAGAATCGGCGATGTCGGCAATGTGACCTTTGCATGCGGCGCTGTTGTGGAAGACACTGGAGAGATCAAGGTGTATTATGGAGCTGCTGATACATGTATCTGCGTGGCCACTGCAGAATTTGAGAATCTTATAGATATAACTTTAAACAGGAAAGATGCATAATCCACATCATTAAGAAAGACCTTTGAAAAATGGTTTTCCCCTGTAGCGGCTTCGTAAATCCCGCCAAACTGGACTGCGTTGCGGATGCATCATTCGTCATTGCAGCGCTCCCCTCGGGTTTGGCGGATTGCCAACCAAACTGTTTCCATGTCCGGATCAGTCCATTCTACCCGATGTTTTGTGTGCGATGGAATATTAATATAATCCCCTGATCTTAAAACAACAACCTTTTCATGTCCCTCAAATAACAGCCCGGCACTTCCTTTGAGCAAAATTACCCACTCATTTTCTTCTTGATCGTACCAGTGATCATCTTCCGACGAATGCCCTTTGGAAACAATACGTTCAACTTTAAAGTTTTCCGTTTGTAATATCTCCTGAAATAGTTCTTCAGGAATATGATCAGGTATATTTTCAAAAATATTTATAACATCATTCATGATTTTTCCCAAGCAACCAAAATAATTCTAACCATATTATACTAACCCTTCTTTAAAAAATCCTTTTATTCTATCAAATAAAACCTGGTTCTATGGGACCGTCGAAGATCCAGCATTGCGGGAGTCAGAGACAAACAAGATGCCGAATTGATAAACACATGTTACGGGTTGCGGGTTGCGAGTGATGAAATGAATTCTATCTCAATTAAATATTGAACTTACTCGGATAAAATTCAATTTTTTACTTAATAATGATCGAAAAAAATATGGTATAAAATAATCAATGATATTTAATGTAAGAAAAAAACAAAACGCTGTTTGTAACCCGAAACCCGTAACTCGCAACGTGTGGTGTTTAAGATGGAACACCTTACAGGGGTAATTAAGACTGAGCCCTTTGGACTCGGATATTTACTTTTAACCGAGCCCTAGGCACAGGTATTTAAAGCATCCCTTTGTACCGGATATGGGGCCGAGTGGTCAGGACTTCCATTAATCCCTGTACGTCTGCGCTCCCTTGGGCCAAGCCCTCCTCCCGGTCGCCAGTCCCTGGGTTCTCGATATTCTGTCATAAATTTCAGGTTATTCTGCTTTTTAAGCCTGTAATAAATAAGTGACCATGCGCAGGGAACATCGGTATAAATTTCACACCGCCCTCCTCGAGATCCGCCACACGGTCCGTTAAGGAGTCTCTTGGCACAGCGAGTCACCGGGCATATACCGGCTGTATAGGCCAGCATACAATCACCGCATCCCCTGCACTGCTCCTGCCACACGCCCGGTTCCTCCGATGCCCCGAGAAAGGTTGTATTAAGTGCCGGAATAACAGGAAGAGGTTCAAAAGCATTTGCCATGGTTTGCACGCCTGCGCCGCATCCTAAAGACAATATTGCTTCAGTACCTTTGGGAATTTCAAGATAGGATGTTAAAAAGTCCAGTTCGCACTGGCGTTCTATTGTTGAATGGGAAAAATAGGGGGGATCATTTTTATAATATCCTGTATGTGAAAGTTCTCGAACAAGCTCACGGGTTTCTTTGTCACCGCCGGAAAGACAAACGGTTACACAGCTTCCACAGCCGACAACCAGTATTTTTCTGAAATCTGAAATCGAGGAAACAATTTCCTCAACCGGTTTAAGATCTCCTACAATCATCTTTTTCACCTATTTTCATTTTGTTTTTACCCGGGAAGAAATACACAGAAGCAAGCCTGGAAAGTTCTTCACGGTGCATGGGACAAAGGGAATCTACCTTTGTGTCAAGTTTTTCCGACAATACATCACCGAAGTTCTTTGTATAAAGGGTTTCACCGCAAACTTTGCAACGAACTATATTCAGCTTTGCTACCTCATCCCAATCACTTTCCAGTAAGTGCTTAAACTCAACAGCATCCTGGGGACATATCCTCCAGCAGGTACCGCATCTTGCACAACGAGCCATGTTGTGAAGAATAGTTCGCTTTTCCCCTCTATCCACCGAGTCCAAAGCACTTGCCGGACAATTTTGTACACATGCCAAACACCCATTGCATTTATCATTTACCTGAAAATGTAGCATTATCTTTTCCCAGAATTAAACAGAAAATAATTTAGTCCTCTTA